>CAZRGJ010000307.1:0-4052 GCA_964599445.1 uncultured Planctomycetaceae bacterium
ATCGTCCTTCCCGCTACGGGATCGATCCGACGAAACCCTTTGATCCGGTCAAGGAAAACGGCGAGATCTTCGTTGGCTGGAAAAAACCGGAAGTCTCTCTGGTGCTTACTGGGCGTCTGAATGGGTACATGGAGCCGTGCGGGTGCGCTGGTCTGGAGCGGATGATGGGCGGTCTGTCGCGTCAGGCGTCTTTCATTCAGCAGCTGAAGGAAGAAGGATGGAATCCACTGGTCCTGGACGTTGGCGGATTAAGTCCCGGCGTGACGAAACAGGCGCAGATGAAGTTCCTCGCGACGGTGAATATGCTGCGCGAGATGGAATACGATGCCATCACGCTCGGTACGATCGACCTGGCGTTCCCCTGTGCGGACGTGCTTGCGGAAGTCGCGAATCCAGGCTATGCGGGGCAGCTTTTCACCAGTGCGAGCGTCGGGCTTTTTGAATTCGACAACAAAATGCTTCCTCCAGCCAAGATCGTGAGCCGAAACGGGTTCAAGATCGGCATCATCGGCATTTTGGGCGAAAAGGAACGTGAGCAGGTCCAGAACGACGAGATCGTTTACCGTGCCCCGCGTCTGGCTCTGGCGAAACTCGTGCCGCAGCTTAAGGCGCAGTGCCAGTTCATCGTTCTGCTTTCCCATGCGTCGATGGAGGAATCGAAGGCACTTGCGCGGGAATTTCCTGACCTGGACATCATCGTGACGCCGGACGGTCCGCCTGTCTCGCCGTCGGTTCCGGAAGTGCTTCCTGAGACGGGTCAGTACGTCATTTCGATCGGCGAAAAGGGCATGAACGTCATCGTTCTCGGCCTCTACGACGACGACAGAAAACCGCTTCTTTACCAGCGGGTCCCGATGGACTCCCGTTTCCCCTCCTCGAAGAAGATCCTGGACCTCATGGCACTCTACCAGGAGCAGCTGAAGCTCCAGGGGCTGGAAGGACTGGGAGTGCGTCCGGCACGCAATCCGTTCATGAAGACGAACGGGATCTACGTCGGCTCGAAACGGTGCGAGTCGTGCCATAAGGAATCGTACGACGTCTGGAAAAAGTCGCGTCATGCGATGGCCTGGAAGTCCCTTGAAGAAGCGACTCCGCCCCGCACGTTCGACCCCGAGTGCATTGCGTGCCATGTCGTTGGCTGGAGTGCGGAGCATCGTCTTCCGTTCCAGTCCGGTTTCCTGAGCATGACGGAGACGCCGCAGCTGAAAGACGTTGGCTGCGAGTCGTGCCATGGTCCCGGTTCGCTTCACATGAATGCCGAGATCGGAAGCGATGCGAAACTTCAGGCCCGGTATCGAAAGGCTCTGCATCTGGAAGCGCGGGAATCCAAAGCGATCTGCATCCAGTGCCATGACTTGGATAATAGTCCGAATTTCAATTTTGAACGCTACTATCCGTACATCGAGCACCATGAAGCGTCTTCCGACGACGAGGACGGCGACATGGAAACCGAAGACGGTGAAGAGTGAGGTTTGCGGACGTCCGACCGTCTGCTGTTCCGGATCGGCTGTTTGCCAGTCGTCTGACAGACACTTCGCTAGGTTTTCGGTAGGCAGTTCGCCAAATCTTCGGCTGATGGTTCGCCAGGTTTTCGGCAAACGGAACGGTTGATCGTCCAGCAGACAGACTGACGGATAGTTCCGCAAGAGTCGGCCGATCGGAGCGTCGGAGAATCATTTTGAAATTTTTTTGAAAGTCAGGACCGCTCGTGCAGTGCCCTGACTTTCGTATTTTTTCCTCATTTTCCCCATTTGGAAGGAGCCGCAAGATCATGCGTCGGCGTCCCAGTTTTATTCGGACTTTGCTTTGGAATCAGATCCTCTGGCTGATTCCCATGCTGACGGCCATGATGTCTCCGGTACTTTTTATGGCTGGAATCGGCATTTGGGGGCTTTTCTCGGAACATGAACGGTTTTTCTGGTTTTGGGACTGGTTTTGGCTGCACTCATTGGGGATGTTTCTGGCAGTTTGGCTGATTTGTCTTGGAGTGCGTCAATGGCGTCTTCCCCGCCGCGCGACGGCAGAACGGGAGGAGGCTGCCCGAAAAGAAGTCGAGAGTTTTGTCCGGGACTTTCCCTACGATGTGCTGACGTTTTCCAATTGGCAGAATATTTTGGACGCGATCCTGGAGCTGAATGCGCGGGTCGCCCGGGTCTATGGGATCCGAAGCCGGAATCCGGAGCTGGACATTCCGTTGAGCTGCGTACTTCTTCTGATCGATCGGATCTCTGCGGACCTGACGCAGAAGCTGGCGGAATTCCGGACGGGAGATCTGACGCAGAAGCTGGCAGGAGTGCGCATCGGAGATCAGCCGCTTTTGGACTGGGTGAAGCTCTCGCATCTGCTCTGGTTTATGCCGTCAGCTTCCAAGAAGAAGGCGAACCGAAATGCGTCGGGCGGCTGGTTCGGAATGGGCCCCAAAAGCGTATCCGTTTCCTCAGCTGATGGGAAGATCCGAAATTCCGGAATGGACGGCGGGGCGGGAGAGGAAGTGCCGGACGCGAATTCCGCTCGCACTTCCAGGGGACTCCGTGCTCAGGGAATACGCTACGCGGTACGCAAGATCTTCCCGGTCCTGTTCCAGATCGTCGGGGACTATTCGGTCCTGCTTTACGGAGGGAAATTTCAGGCGGAGACTCAAGGTCCAGATTCCCCCCAAATGACGGCATCGTCCCGGGTCGTGAAGCCTTCTGCCTCCGAAACCGGATTCTTTCATTCGCGTCTGACGACTCCTCAATGGATGGCGGTTCTCTACGCCTGCGCGCTTGGCGTCTGTCTGGTCGTCAGCGGGATTCTTTTCCCGCTGGAGAAAACGTCCGGTTCCGTTTCCGAAACGTCAGGAATTTCGGCAGGAAAGGTCGTTTCCGGAGAGCGGAATACGATTGGAGAGCTGAATGCCGGCACGCCGAATCTTTCTGAACCGGCTTTTTCTGAGCCGGACATGATCCCGAGGGAGGGAACTGTTTCGGACGCGGAGTCCGTGCCGTCTTCGAAATATTTGGAAACGAAACCATTCACGCGAGCGTGGATGCTGCAGATCTTGCAGAAACACGGTCTCGTGATCCTTGCGGCATTTGCGGCCTTGGGAATCGTTTTGTTCTGGCTGAAGGATCGGGCCTGCCTTCCGATCCTGAATGTGGAACCGGATGCCCGCTGGATGAAAAAGGAACGCGATGCTTTTCTGCAGGTCCAGCAGATGATCGATTCCCTGCATGTGGAGGAGCTTGAGGGGATCCCATCGCTCTTTCGATCCGTTCGACGTATCGTCGAACAGGTGGACCGGGAATACTCCGGAAAAACGAAGCCGGCCTATTCCATTTCGCTTGCGGAACTGCTTCAGGCCCAGCGTATCCTCGTGGGACGGATCCAGAAAATGCTGGCTCGGGAACTTCCAGGGATGGAGTATCTGAGACTCCGGGATCTGCGTTTCGGCCTGAAGGTCTACGGATTCTACGTCTGGACATTTGGGGTCTATCGCAAGGTCCTCTGGTTTGATCCTGTCGCGGCTGGTGTTTTGGAGATCCGCCGCTCCATCAATCAAAGTATCCTGAAGTTCTATTCTCGGCAGCTGGGAGTCGGTGCGGCTCTCTATGCGCTTGAACTGGCGGGATTCTATGCCGTGGAGATCTACTCCGGGCATCTTTTCTGGAAAAGCGAACAGGCTGGGCCGATTCGGATCGGAGTTTGGGAACTGACTTCCGGATGTCTGCGAAAGCACGAATTCAATGGATCTGGAGAAACCGGGCCGACGAAACATTCAGCGTTTCCGGATGAGATGGAAATATTTTCAGACTTCATTCCGAAAACAGACGCTGACGGCTGGAATGTGGAGCCGTTTCGTGTCGCGAAAATCAGCTGGACGAATTTCGTGCCTTTTCGAAATTTGCTCCGGGAGACGGAACCGGCTCATGCCGACGTTCTCGTTCTGCTTTCCCGAAGTACCGTGACTCCGGAAGAGAAGGTCTCGGAAGAGAAAAGCCTCTCGATGTTTCGGGAATTTTGGGAGAATCAGGAAGCGAAACCGCTCGTCGTCCGCATCCTGTACGGTGGAT
>CAZRGJ010000308.1:0-4048 GCA_964599445.1 uncultured Planctomycetaceae bacterium
GCACGCAGCACAATGTCGCCGGACCGGTCTTTTGCCTTCATCCCCATCGGCGGAGCGGTGATCTCTCGCGGCGGGTCGATCCGTTCGATGCGCTCGAGTTTCTTGCGCCGGTCTTCCGCCTGCCCGGCTTTCATGCCGTAGTGGTTGCGGCGAATGAATTCTTCCGCTTTTGCGATCTCTTCCTGCTGTTTTTCGTAGGTCCGTTTCTGGACGAGGAGCCGCTCTTCCTTCTGACGCAGATAGGCGGTGAAATTCCCGGCGTACGAGTCGATCGTGCCGGCAAAAAGCTCCAGCGTCCGGTTCGTGACGCGGTCCAGGAAGAATCGGTCGTGCGAAATGACCAGAACGGCGGCATTGGACTCCATGAGGAACTCTTCGAGCCACTCGGTCGCGTCGAGATCCAGGTGGTTGGACGGTTCGTCCAGAAGCATCAGGTCCGGTTCCGCAAGTAGGAGTTTCGCGAGCATGAGCCGGTTCTGTTCCCCGCCGCTGAGCGACGAAACAGGCGTCTGGTGCTGCTTTTCGAGAAATCCAAGCCCCTGAAGCACGCGCTCCACTTTGTAGTCGAGGTTGAACGCGTCGGTCCGAAGCAGTTCCTGCTGGAGATGATCGTACCGGGCCGCCAGTTTTTCGTGCTGGACCGGATCCTTTTCCTCTGCCATTTGTTCCGCGACGGCAAGTGCTTCGTTCTGAAGCGTCACGAGATCCGCCAGCGCAAGGTGCGCTTCCTCCCAGAGCGTCCGTTCCGACGGCTCCGGCCTCTGTTCCAGATACCCAACGCGAATGGACGGGTGAAATTCGACCGTTCCGGCATCCAGCTCCTCACGCCCGGATATGATCTTCATGAGCGTACTTTTTCCCGCACCATTCGGTCCAACCAGACCAATTTTATCTCCAGGATGGATCTCAAAGCCGGCACCGTCCAGAACGGGATCGGGACCATAGTATTTTCGAACTGCATTGACTGACAAAAGGTTCATTTTGTGGATCTTTTCTTTGTAAATACTGCGTTCAGGAGAAATCTTCCCCAAACTTCTTTCTTGAAAACCGGTTTTTGTACATTTTGTGAGGCGGAGGTTTTAGGCACCTCAGCCGAGTTTCGCGTTTCCGCCGCTCACATTTGGGAAACACTGCGCTGCTCGAATGCCGAGATGAGCCACTCTCCTTCCTCAAATTCCTCAAACGTGACCGACATGACGCATACGTACCGGTCGGTCAGTGCGTTTCCGGAGCGGATCGTGAATTTTGCGCCGGCAAAAAAAGTCGCTTTGATGCACGGCGGCGACGTAAACGGATTTTCTTCCAGCTTCACGTCATTGGCGTATGCGTGCGTGAATTCCGCAAGCGAAAACGCCCAGTTGATCTTCGTTTTCATCTGCGCGGCCAATTCCGGAGCCAGATGCTTCAAAAGCTCCTCTTTCTGATTCGTTTTGACGGCCTCGACGCACTGTCCAATGGCGTCTCGGACCCGTTCTTTCGGGGAGATGGTCCAGCAATCCGCCGCGATAAGTCCAGCCGCCGCGGCAAGAAACGGCAGGATCGCGAGGAGCCAGACTTTTTGACGTCCGATGACGAAACCTGCCGTCAGGAACAAAATCATCAGCGCGATGGCTGCGATCGCCAGAGCCGGCTCTTCGAGCGTTTGAGAAAACCAGCTGTTCGGGTTCATTTCCATCCCTCCGTTTCTCCGAAAACGATCGGGATCTCCAATCCGCGGGCAGTAAATCGGGTCGCTTCAAATTTCATCCGGAGAGGCGTTTTTGGGGCCTCATCCGTCTTGCGGAAGATCTGTTCCAGCCCAGCAAAATGAAGCAGATCCTGAAATTCTTCTCCACGCTCCAGTACCCATAGGACCAGCGTATTGCCGCACTGGTAGAGCAGCCCGGCTTTGTTTTCATTCCAGTGGACCGGGATCTCGGTTCCCGACGCATCCATCCCCAGTTCCGCAAGCATCAGCAGCAGGTATTCCTGAATGATGGCGTAGGAAATGAAGATTCGCTGACGCGACAGCGAGATATTTGCTTCCTCAGTATCGAAAACTTCACCAGACGGCGAAGTCGCCATTTCTTTCTGCACGAAGTAGATCCGCACCTGATCCTGACTCCAAAGCCACTTCGAGGAATAGGGCATGAACTCGACTTTTTCGATCTGAAATGACGGATGGAATGTCTGGATCATGCGAAACGCGTGCATGTCCGGATCGAGATCAAAATCTTCTACCCTTCCCGGCTGCGTATACGTCACCTTCAGCGACTGGGTGCCGTTACTGTTGAGAGTCTGGGCGTTCAGATGGATCTCTTCTATCTGCATGTTCCGGAAATCTTCCGGAAGAATGAGCGTCGCCATGTAGCGTGCGACGTCGCTGAGTGTGAGGACGGTTTCAAAAAAAATCATCGGATCTCTCCATCAGGTGTTGAGCTGGACTTTAGAAACTCCTTCTTTTCGGGGGACGATTTACCTCCGGTCTGGATGTTCCGCTGAGTCTTTTACCCGGTCTTTTGTCCGTCGATCGGACTCTCTGCGACGATGCTTTCGACCGTTCCGAAAAACAGCCGGGTCCGGATCCGCTCGCCGGCCTTCAGATCTTCGCATGAACGGAGGACCGTACCGTCCATCTTCTGGGTCACCGAGTAACCGCGGCCCAGCACGTGAAGCGGACTGAGCGTTTCGAGACGCGATGCCTGCGCCTGAAGTTCGGTTTCCAGAATGCGGAACCGATTTTGTGCCTGGATCCGCAGCTTTTCTTCGACCGAATCCAGACGCTGCGTCCATTCATCGAATTTCCGGAATAGAAAACGAAACGCTGGACTGTTTGCCAGATGCTCCGTTTCCGCTTAGAGCCCGCGCACCCGGTTTTCGATCGCGAGAGACAGGCGGGCCTCCGCATTTCTCAGCCGCTCGGCAAGATCCTGAACGTTGGGGGAGATGATCTCGGCAGCTTCGGACGGAGTCAGTGCGCGGCGGTCTGCCGCAAGGTCGCAGAGCGTCACGTCGATCTCATGTCCGACCCCGGAAATGACCGGCAGTTCCGAATCGTAAACAGCCCGGACGAGTTCTTCACGATTGAATTCCCAGAGATCCTCCATGCTCCCTCCGCCGCGGGTCAGGACGATGCAGTCGATCCCGAGCCTGCCGGCGTACCGATTGAAGAAGGAGATCCCTTCCGCCAGCTTTTCCGCCGCCCCGTCTCCCTGGACCGGTGAGGGAAAAATGCAGACGTCCACTCCGCACCATCGGCGTTTCAATACCTGAAGGAAATCGTGGATCGCCGCACCGGAGGGACTCGTCACGACGCCGACCCGGCGGATCTTGCGCGGGATCGGTTTTTTATGCTGAGGATCGAAAAGTCCCTCTTCCGCCAGTTTCTGCTTCAGGGCGAGAAACTCCTTTTCAAGCTGACCGATGCCCTTCGCTTCAACGGAAGAGACCATGAGCTGGTAGTTTCCGCGAGGCGGGTACACTTCGATCTTTCCTTCGCAGATGACTTCCATCCCGTCGTGCAGTTCCAGTCCGCGCGGCCGGCGGCTGTTCCACAAAACAGCAGAAAGCTGGGCACTGGGATCTTTCAGCAAAAAATAGCAGTGCCCCATCCCCGACTGTTTCAGGTCCGAGATCTCTCCCGAGACACGGACCTGCGAGAAGACGGTACCCAGAAGATTCTGGATCCCGGACGTCAGTTGAAAGACCGTGAATGTCGGCAATTTCTCCATGGGGAAATCCTTGCATGAGTTGCGTTTAAAAAACTGTTTTCGCCTATTCTACCACATTTTTCATATTTTTCAAGGTGAATGCATACAGAAAACCTGTTTTTTATGGATGAGTTTCTAAATATCGCCGAAGAACATTGAAGGATGGCATAGAAATCCGCGTTCGTCCCCCTTGAATCTTTTTGAAAATCGGGTAAAATCAAACTGTTTCCATTTGTCTATTGATGTGAGGGCAAAAATGAGCAATAGCGATGACACACTGTATCCGCCGCAGGGATGGGGCGGCGATCCGAATCAGTTCGTGGAACTGAAGGCCGGGCACCTGTTCGGGAAATTCGAAA
>CAZRGJ010000309.1:0-4028 GCA_964599445.1 uncultured Planctomycetaceae bacterium
CTTTCCAAAAATCAATTATCAATTTGTTAATTTCTTCTTCACTTTTTCGTTTCCCGTATCAGGTTTTTTGAGTTTCCCTGCTCATTCCCCTGATTTTTATTCTTAAGTTTTGGTTTTATCATGGAGAATTGCGATGAAAAAATCATCCGATAGTAACCGGAATCGTAAAATGCATTCCCTGCGTCTCGAGTCTCTTGAGAGTCGTCAGATGCTTAGTGTAAATGTCGGCTCTTTGCCGATGGACGCGGAGACGTCGGAAGTCGTCGGTAATCAGAATGTCAACGTAACGGCATCGATCCCGACTTCCCTTTGGAACGGTACTGTCAAGACAGGCTGGTATGATGCGGAAAACGTCAAGGAGTCCTACACGCTCCAGACAGCGGCGCAGTTCGCCGGTTTCGCGGAGCTGGTAAACTCTGGTGTGTCGTTTGAAGGCATCACCATTACGCTTGCCAGCAATATCGATCTGGACAACATTGAGTGGACGCCGATCGGACAGAGCTTCATGCCGAATGGCGACGACAGCTACGATGAGAATCCGTTCCTCGGCACGTTCGACGGCGGCGGCTGCACGATCAGCAATCTCAAGATCACTGGCGGCGGCGACTATGCCGGTCTGTTCGGCTGCGTCGGATACAAAATCGGCAATTTCACCCTGGACGGCGTGAGCGTCTCCGGCGACTGCTACGTCGGCAGCGCGATCGGTAAAGTCTGGTGGGATACCATCACCAAGGGAATGGATTTCGACATCCATGATATTACTGTCAAAAACTTTGAAGTCACCGGCAATCAGAAAGTCGGCGGTGTCCTCGGTGCTGCGTACTGCTGGGGCGAGAACATCATCCAGAACTGCACGGTCGAAAGCGGTTCCGTCAGTCAGGTCGATCCCGCGGAGGGACACTGCGGCGGTATCGTCGGTCAGTACATGGAAGGCGGACAGAATTCTCCAAACTACATCACGAACTGCACGGTCAAAGACGTCGAGATCACCGGCGGACGCCGTACGGGCGGTGTCGTCGGAAGTACGTCGGTCCTTTCTGAGAATAACGCGATCCACCAGCTCTTCTACGGCAACACGGTGGAAGAAGTCACGATCACGAGCATCAGCACGGTCGAAGGAATGAAGGCTCCCGGCGCGATCGTCGGCTGGTCCAATGCCGCGTTTGACGCAAGCGAAGAATCCGTCAGCAAGTCGGACAATACGGTCAAAAACGTCTCGGTGAAACTGCAGAACGAAGACGGAACGGCGACGGACATTCCGGTCGCCGCTCTCGGCATCGCGACGACTGCTGAAGGTACGGCTGAAAACCTTGAGCCGGTCGTTGCGGTCATCCGCGATAAAGACGGAAACACGACTTGGAGCTTCTCCGATTTCAATGAAGCAGTCTGGTCTGAGTTTGCGCAGGGAAATGACGTGGTCCTTCAGGCGGATCAGGAAGTCGACTGGGACTTCATGCCTGCGAACGTGAATATCGTCACGAACGGTCATCTCAGCGGTACGCTTTACGGCAAGAATTACGCTGCCATTACGATCAATGGCGTGACGTACGGCGCATTGGATGGTTCGTCGATCATTCTTGACATTGAAAACGATACGGTCTCGGCACATTATGATTACGATGATATTCTCGTCATCGATCAGAGCTGGTTCTACAATGCGAAAGATGCGGATTCCTACACTCTTTCGACGCGGGAACAGTTCCTTGGTTTCACTGCGCTTGTGAATACGGGCCTGACTGCCAATAATTTTGCCGGCAAGACGGTTTATTTGGATGCGGACATTGACCTTTCCGACGTGAACTTTATTCCGGTCGGTGAAAGTTACAGCTCGCCGTTTTGCGGCAGTTTCGACGGTCAGGGACATACCATTTCCGGTCTGACGCTTGACGGAGAGAAGACGGATTGCCTCGCGCTGTTTGGTTCTGTGAAAGGTCAGAACTCCACGATCGGCAACTTCAAGCTGGAAAACGTTACGGTCAACGGCCAGCACTGGATCGCGGGCGTCTGCGGTTACGCTTTCGGCACGATCGATTTCAAAGACATTGAACTCACGGGCGACATCAGCATTACGGGCCGTTGGTACACTGGCGGTATCGTCGGTCAGGTCCCGTACACTCATGATGTGGACTTCATCAACTGCAAAGTCAGCGGTAATGAAGGCAGCAAGATCGCCTGCGTGCCGTACTCGCTCGAGGAAGGCGAAACGGGATTCCCGGGCGGCGGTATCAATGCCGGCGGTATTCTGGGACAGGGCGCGTACACGGAGATCAAAGACTGCGAAGTTTCCGGGGTCACGGTCGAAGCGTACTATCGCGCCGGCGGTATCGCGGGCTGGGCTTCTGCTGAACAGACGAGCAAGATGCACCACACCGGCAACTCGGTCTCCGACTGCGTGATCGTTGAAAATCAGGCCTGGTCGGAAGATTACGAGTACGGCTACAAAGACAGCTATGCGGTCGGTGCTCTGTTCGGCGGCGAGTGCTACTATAACGGAGACGGAAATCTCGACTCCAATACGTTCTCGAACGTCACGACGAAGTACATCACGCAGGACGGCACGGAAGTCATTACCAGCACGGAAGACGACGCTCCGGCCATCGGTCTGCGCACGAACATCAAGATCTACGATTCCGAAGGGAATTCACTGGGAAAGTATAATGTTACGGAACTTTCTCCGGGTGTCATCTCCATTGATCTGACAGGCGACCTGACGACGGACGACATCTGCTTCGCGAAGAGCGGTGAATGCGGTCTGGATTCCATGGGCCTCAACATCAACACGAACGGTCACACGCTCACGATCACGGATCCGAACAACACGGAACTCCTCGATAATCTGGCGGCCAACTCGCCGGAAGCGAAAGTCGAGATCATCGACGTCGCGTGGTACGACGACGCGCCGGAAGGCACGACCGAGTACACCATCGACAGTGCGCACGCACTCGCCTACCTCGCCGAGCTGGTCAACAGCGGCAAGGATACGTTCGAGGGCAAGACGGTCAAACTCGCGGAAGGCAGTGAGATCGATCTGTCCATCTACGAAAAGTGGACGCCGATCGGAAAGAGCAGCACCTATTCTTTCAAAGGCACGTTCGATGGCCAGAACAGCATCATTTCCAACCTCACGATCAACGACGCAGCCCAGAGCTATGCCGGTCTGTTCGGTTACATTTCGGGTAATGCAGTGATCGAGAACTTCACGCTGAAAGACGTCTTCATCGTCGGGAAATACCGGGTCGGCGCAGTGGTCGGCGGTAGCAACAGTGCGTCGATCGTTCAGAATGTGACGGTTGAAGGCGCGGACATCACCGGTTTCTGGTACGTCGGCGGTATTCTTGGACAGAACGGCAATAATGGTAGGAGTAAGATCGTGAACTGCACGGTCAAGGGCACCGAAACGATGAACTCGATCAAGGGCGTTTTCGAGGCGGACAGCCTCGCGGGCGTCAACGTCGGCGGTATCGCAGGTCACTATGCCTACAATACGATCGAAAACTGCACCGTGGAAGGCATGACCATTTCCAGCTTCTATCGTACCGGCGGTATCGCGGGATACGCCAGTACGGACAGTGCTTCGATGCTGAAACACACCGGCAACAAGGTCATCGATACGACGGTCATCGAAGACAAAGTCCAGGACGGCCGTGAATACGAAGACGAATGGAAGTACCTCTATTCGGCCGGTGCGATCCTCGGCGGTGAAAACGAATATGTCGGCGACGGCAATGCCGATTCCAACACGTACGAATCCGTCACGACGGTCATCAAGAAAGCGGACGGAACGACGGTGGAAGACGACACTCCGGTTCTCGTCGGCGGCGTGACGCTCAAGGCGAAAGATGCGGCCGGCAACGCGATCGGCGCGGTCCACGTTGCGAATAACGGCGACGGGTCCTGCACGGTCACGCTTGCGGAAGATATCATGACCGACTCGATCGTCATTGACGGCATCTACGGCGGCATGGAGATGAAAGTCGCGACGAACGGTATACGTGGCATTGAATTCTCCGGCAATCTGGCGGTCATCC
>CAZRGJ010000310.1:0-4023 GCA_964599445.1 uncultured Planctomycetaceae bacterium
ATCTGGTTCACCGCCGGGACGGAGGCTGCGCCGATGCAGTCGATCCCGCTTTGAAGAGCAAACGCCAGGCCCGCACGTCCGAAAGCATGGGAGACCTGGACCATCTGGTTGCTTCGGATCCCCATCGCGTAAAGGTACCGGGCCGAAAGATCTGCCTGAATCTGCATATCGTGCCGGGTAAACGCCGTCAGGAAACCATCCTGGGTATGTACTCGGGCAATCTCGTGACGCGGGACCGTCCAGTGTGCGTTAGGGAACTGGGCACGAAGATCGGTGAGTGTGGTGAACGGCAGACGGCGGACGTCTTCCGGAGCCTGAAAATCTTCGTCCTGAAACGGATTTTCTTCAAAGAAACTGCGGTAGAGCGGTAAATCACGTACCCGCTCCACTGTCCGGCGAAGCTGGCGGGTCTGGAGAGTACGACGCTCTTCCAGCGTCAGTGTTTCTGCCTGGTTCCAGTAAAGATTTTCAAAAGGCAAACGGTCAAACAGTTCCGCCATCAGTTCACTCTCTTTCGTTGATCAGGGACTCGTTTCGATTCAGATCAGGTCGTAGAGATCCACACTTCCAAAGACGTTCACGCCTTTTTCGTGAAGGAGATCCACAGCCGCATCCGGATCATTGAAGCGGAAAACGAGGATCGCTTTTTCCCGAACATGAGACGTGAACGCGTACATGTACTCGACGTTCAGATTCGCTTCTTCGATGATTCCCAGAATGTACGCAAGTCCGCCGGGCTGGTCGGCGATCTCTGTCGCGACGACGTCTACGGTCTTCACGATGCATCCGGCTTCCTGGAGGAGTTTCATTGCGGGTTCCCAGTCTTTCACGATGAGGCGGAGCATTCCGAATTGCTGCGTATCTGCCAGCGAAAGCGTCAGGATGTCGATATTCGCATTGGCGAGCATACGGCAAACACTGCTCAGATGTCCCGGTTCATTCTGAAGGTAAACGGACAGCTGCTTGATTTTCATGGGAAATCTCCTTTGGGATCTTGAAATTTTTTTGTTTCAGGGTGGGCGGAACAGTCGTTCACGATATGGTTTGGGGCTGTTCCGTCGGGAAATATTGGACCATTTGCCGACTTGGCCAAATTTCGAAAGCGAATGCCGTTTCCATCTTGGTCCAGAGTCACTGCGGAACAGGAAACGGAAAATCTCGAAGTGCAGCGAGGTCCTTTTTTTGTTGGGGGAGAGCTGCCCTCTTTTTCATTTTCCGTATTCTTCCATCATACTGATTTTATGGCATTCGTGCAAGAGGTGGGACGCAAATTTTCAGCGTTTTTTCTTTGCTTTTCCGCAAAAAATCGGAATTTTCGGAATTTTCTGGAAATTTTGAATTTTTGAAGATCTCCTTCGGAATGTTTCCAAAAGAAAAGGCACCGCAATGAAAAACCATTGCGGTGCCTGATTTTCCTAAATTTCAGGACGGATCATCGAATCCGTTTTGTCGATTTGCACTTCCAGCCGAAACACTGCGTTTCGGTTGATTAAAAAATAAAAACCTGAAATTCTGGAAAAGTTCTCTTTGTTCGGTTTCTTTTTTGACGGCCCGTTCAGCGTGAAAGCTGATCGAAAAGGCGTCGGAATTTCGGCATTCGGCCTTCCAGGTAGTCGAGCCATTTTTCCGGCTTCCACAATTCGACGCAAATGGCTGCGCCGACGATGACGACTTCCTCACCGGGTTCCACTCCCAGAAACTCGCGGAAACCTTCCGGGATCACCAATCGGCCCCGTCCTGCGAACTGGACTGACTTCTGGCGGGTGGAAAGGAGTCTTCCGAGCATCTGAAGCTGGTCGATCCTGCCGTTCATGTGGCCTGCGGCCATTTTGTCGCGGATGATCTGGACTCCCTGATTCAGTTTTTCCTGCCAGAGAGCCGAATTCCAAAGGCTCAGGCAGCCGGGACGTTCTTTCGTCAGGATGCATTCCTGTCCTTCGACGGAATGAGTGAGCGCATCGCACATCTCCACGGGAATGGAGAGCCGGTAGCGTTCATCCAGCGTGCGCTGATGTTCTCCAAGGATGAAATCGACGGTCGGCAACATGAAATGATCCTGCTCCTGAATCGAACCGATGCCGTCCTCTCAAATCCTTTTTTAATTCCGGCTGGGCGTCTGTCCCACAGAAAATTGAATTTTCTGTATTTGATTGGGGTTGTTTCCCACGATTTGTAGTATAGCAGATTTCCACAGGATTTCAAGGGGAACGCCTCTTTTTTCCCCGGATTTTTTTAAAAAAACTCGAATTTTTCTGAAAAATCTCAAAATTTCCTAAAGTTTCCGGAGTAAATCAAAAAAACTTTTCTGCCGAAGTGCCGTTTCTCTAAAAACTGCGATTCTTCTTCTCGCGCAGTTTCCGGGCAGAAGCAAAAAAAGACCATCCTCATTTCTGAAGATGGTCCTGGATGATTCTGGAAACCGGAGAATTTTTAGTGCTGGTATTTTTCCGGAGCTTCCATGAAGGTATTCAGATTCTGTTCACTCGTGAACATGTAGAGCTTGCCTTCAAACACGACGCTGAATTCCGTTTTTCCGACCGACTGTTCACCCGTCGTGTTGGCGAGGACCGGGTCGGCACCGTCCATGACCGGCGTGTAGGCTTCCGGATCGGCGAGGAATTTCTGGACCTGGGCGGCACTGGAGAGATGGTAGGTCACTCCATGGTGCATCACGGTCCACTGGGAGTCGCCTTCGACCCATTCTTCCGCGTCGAGCAGGGAGACGGGGCAGAATCCGTCGAGACCTACTTTGGCGTCAGTATTGAGTTCCGGCTGTTCAAACGGGGAGGAAACGCGGGGAGCGGTCTCCTGAAGGACGTCCTGAACGGTTTCTTCCGATCCGG
Organism: uncultured Planctomycetaceae bacterium; assembly: GCA_964599445.1. Classification (GTDB taxonomy): domain Bacteria; phylum Planctomycetota; class Planctomycetia; order Pirellulales; family Thermoguttaceae; genus RGIG3701. The sequence continues at coordinate 2,844 of CAZRGJ010000310.1, forward strand.
CAGCCGATGCGGTTTCCGTACTTTCGGAGGTTTCCGGGAGTGCAGGAGCTTCCGCGGTTTCCGTGAAGCTGCTCGGAATGACTGCGGTCTGGAAGGGGTTCGTGACGGCCGAGGCGTTCGAGGCGACGTGCTGGGCCGTTTCGTACGGATTCGTCACGTTTTCGTTCTGGGAAACGATGATGGAGCGCTCTTTCGTGTTGTTCTGCGTGAACGGCAGCGAGAGAGAGTCGTCTTCCTGATCCTCGGCGGCCGGAGCAGCTTCCAGATCCGTGTCGACCTCGCCGCTGAGGTCCGATCTGTTTTCTTCCTCATCCGTTTCGGCATCAAGAGCCGGGGTGAGGTCGGAATCGGCCGCATTCGTTTCTTCCTCTTCCGTATCGAGGAGCGGAGAAGCACTTTCGGGGGCCGGTGCGGTCAATTCCGCATCCGTATCGTCGATCGCCGGAGGCGTTTCGAGATCTGCTTCTTCGGCAGACGGAGCCAGGGATCCTTCGGCATTTCCAGCGTCGGCTGCCGGTTCCGCAGCTTCTTTCGCTTCTTCCGGAGCCGGGGCGGTTTCCGGGTCAGCAAGCGGCACGAGAGCCGGCGTTTCCTGAACGGCAGGAGCCGTGGAGATACCTGGGACCGTGTTGGTGCTGAAATCGAGCAGCGGATCGACCGGAGCCGCAGGTGCGGGAGCCGGAGTGTTGACCTGGATCGGAACTGCTGCCGGAGCGGCATTCGCGCCCGGGTTGGCGAGGATCGTATTGTTCCCTTCGTAGTTCCCCATGGTCGGGGTCGGTTCCATGTCGTCCGGGACGGAGATCATGTTGGTTTCGAGTGCCGGCGGCTGCGTCATCTGTGTATGGCGGGCCGGATCCGGAGGAGCAATGACGGTCGGATTCCCCTGCTTGGGAAGCGGATGTGCGCTCGAAGTGACGGCCTGCGGGAACTTCTGATCGTACCGCTGCTGGGTCGGCCAGCGGCGCCACGTTCCTTCATAGTAGCCGTAATCGCGGGCGTTCGGGACACACTGTTTCCCGCCGACACACGGAGGCATCTGGCACGGGCCGGTCTCGACGACTCCCATCTTGTCTTTCGGAACCAGGTAAGGAGTCTGGCGCGACGGCGGTGAGCCTGCGTCTGCCGAGGACGTCAGGATCGCGGCGCCGAAAACCACGATGGCTGCATTCGAAATCCG
>CAZRGJ010000311.1:0-4023 GCA_964599445.1 uncultured Planctomycetaceae bacterium
GACGGGTGCCGGGGCAGCTTCGACCGGAGCCGGAGCCGGAGCGGCAACTTCAGCGGCGGGAGCCGGAGCAGCGGCGGGAGCCGGAGCAGCAGCGTCCTGCGCGAAGGTCATTCCGGAGAACGCCACCAGAGCGGCGAGCGTCAGGAAATGACGGCAGAGGGACTTTTTCATTTTTCTCTCCCAGGAATAAAAAGTATGTTATGGAAATAAATACATGATTACCATTGGTTTCAGGTCGTAAATTGACCCTATTATCGATATACTATAGTACAGACGCGTTTTTTGTCAAGCAGGGGGGGCGAAACTTTTTCAAATTATTTCTAAAAATTTTACGCACCCCCCCTAAATTTCATCTTTTTCGTTAAAAAAATTTCCCCAAACAACGGACTCTCCTGGAGACAAGACTTCGAAAACGCGGATCTCATTCCCAAAATCTCTTCTTTGGGATCTTTTCCTGCTACATTCCGCACCGTCCCGGCGGATCGCAAAGAAAAAAATGCCCTCCCCCCCTCCAAACGGCACACGGGTTCCGGATGTGCATTTCAGCTCCCGCCTTTTTTCTCTTTCTTTTTGAGGAAACCAAGGTCTCCCGCTTGAAAAATCTGGGGATTCGTGTATACTGGAAACACGTTTTTTCCCTTTTTCCTTTTGGAGGTCATCCCATGAAAGCCATCGTTCTTCTTTCCGGAGGTCTGGATTCCAGCACGTCTGCCGCGATCGCGAAATCGGAAGGTTTCGACGAACTGTACGCCCTGACAGTCAATTACGGCCAGCGTCACCTTTTTGAGCTGGAGGCTGCCCGGCGTGTGGGAGAAGCTGTCGGCGTGAAACGGCACGAATTTCTGAATCTCGACCTTGCGTGTTTCGGCGGAAGCGCACTCACCGATCCGTCGATCGCCGTTCCGCACGATCGGCCAGCCGACACGATGCAGGATAAGATCCCCGATACGTACGTACCGGCCCGCAATACCATCATGCTTTCCCTGGCACTTGCGTTTGCCGAGACGGTCGGTGCAGAAGACATTTTCCTCGGGATCAACCACATCGACTACAGCGGGTATCCGGATTGCCGTCCGGAATTCCTTGAAGCGTTCGAAACGATGGCGAATCTGGCCACGAAAGCGAGTGTGGAAGGCCGGCTGAAGATGAAATTTCACGCACCGCTGCTTTATCTCTCGAAAGCACAGATCGTGCAGCGCGGGATGGAGCTTGGGGTGGATTACTCGCTGACGCACACGTGCTATGATCCGGCAGAAGATGGAACGAGCTGCGGCGAATGCGATGCCTGCCGACTGCGCCTTGAAGGTTTCCGTCAGGCCGGCTTCACCGACCCGGTTCCGTATCAAAACGGTACGAAAAAATAGAAATTGTCCTTCGACAGACTGCCGGAATGACCTTCTGCCTTCATTTTTGAAGTTCCTGTGCCCGTGCTTCCAGTTTTTCAGGGCCGGGACGGAAAAAAGGCGTGCGGCGAAGCGTTTCGGAAGTGAGCGGGAAGGCGTCCAGCCGAAAAAGGGCTCGCGGTGGAAAAGGATGGTTCCACGGACAGAGACGCTGGCACTCATCGCAGCCGAGAAGGTATGGGGATGAAATCGGAATGGAAGATCCTCCGGAGGATCTGTCTTCGATCGTCAGGCAGCTCACACAAAGCCGTGCATCCAGCCCGTTTTCCGAAAGTGCCCCGGTCGGACACGCACGCAGACACTGACCGCACGACTCGCAGCGGCGGCGGAATTCGAGCTGTTCTTCCCGCGTCAGAAGCGGCGCGGCCAGCGGTTCGGCATTCACCGGGAGCACTTCTGTCGTCAGGATGGCTGCGAGAAAGAAAAGACTGCCGAAATCCGGGTGGATCAGCATTCGGTTTCGGCCGAGAAAACCAAGTCCGGCGCGAACGGCAAATTCCCGTTCAAAAAAGGGAGCGGTGTCCACGATCCCGCGCGAAGTCTGATTCGGAAAAAACTCGCGAAACGTCTTTTGAAGTACTTTCAGCTGTCGGCGAATGATGTCGTGGTAGTCGAGACCGCTGGACGCGTACTGCGCCACGAACGCCCTCTTCTCCGAAGGCTCTGAGGCTGTGTTTTCCGGATCCTGACGCTCGAGGTACTGTCGGATCGGATGGCCAGCGTACTCCCGCTCCGCGATTTTTTCCAGCTCCGAGAACGGCATCCCCAGCATCAGGATCGAACGGACGCCGGGAAGAACAGATCCTGGATGACGGCGTGCGTCGGCGTGTTCGCGCAAATACGCCATTTCTGCGCATTTTCCAGCGTCAAGCCATGCCTGAAATTCCGGGAAAAACTCGGATCCTTCCGCCTCCACCGCCCCCAGAAGCGGGAAACCGAGCGCACGCGCGGCCTCGCGTATCGGTTCTGGAACGGTGAGTTGATGAAATTCAGCCCGCATACGACACCTGGAAATTCTGAAACTTTATGAAAAACGAGAGGGCAATGCCATGCACTCCCTCTCGCGATGGTAAAATGAACGTCGGTTTCTCTATTCGCTATTTCGCGTTCTTTCTCCGAATGCAGTACAGTCCCGACGCACCGAGGAGCAGAAGGACCCACGTCGCGGGTTCCGGAACGGCATTCGTGTCGATCGCAGCCTGAAGCGTGTTTCCAACGACGGCGAAATCCCAAATATACGCACTTTCCTCAGACAGAAGTCCTGCCCAGAATACCGGGTCCGCGTACTCGCCAAGTCCGTCTGCCGACTCAATGAGCGTGTAGGAAACTCCGGGAACCGCGTTGTTCAGCAGCAGTTCCAGGACGGCATCTGCGGAAAGATCCAGCGTACTGCCGCTGCCCAGAACCAGCAGGTCGGAAGCGTCCGCATCGACCTCAAACACGAGCTGTGCGCCAGCATTCGCCGTAAGCTTTCCGTCAAGCGTCAGCGAACCGATCCCGTCGCCCGGCGAGAATGACGCGCCGTCCGCGATGGCGAGATCGCCCGTCATGGTGCCGAAAGCGTCGAGTCGGCCAGCTGAAACGTTCAGGCTGGAGGCTTCGAAACCGTTCGCGGTGTCGAGTTTCAGCGTTCCTGCGCCTGTTTTGGCGACTTGGCCCGTGCCGGTGACTTTGTTCGTGAAGGTTTTCGCCGCGCCGTCCGCAACGTTCAGTTCCAGCGTTCCTTTATCGCCGAGCGTGACCGTGCCCGTACCCGGAGTTCCCGCGCCGGAAAGTTTGAGTGTTCCCGCAGAAACGGTCGTTCCGTTCTCGTAGATGTTCGCCGCGGTCAAAGAAAGCGTTCCGTCGCCGGTTTTCGTAAATCCGCCGCCGCTTTTAATGATGCCGTTGACGGTCAGATTGCCGGACACAACGTCAAATGTCGCTTTCGCGCCGCCGTTGATGTTGATGCGGGAATCAATGACTGATTCTCCCGTTGAAGAGATCACCCCCGTCCGCGTTGCGAAATCCAGTCCGCTGCCGCCGTCAGTATATCCATACTCCGCTTCGATCGTGCCGCTTTCCAGCGTGACGTTCTTGATGTGCGTATAGTCGGAGGGCTTCAAAGTTCCGCGAATGAGGATGTCGTTGGGGGCGTTGGCCCCGTAACCGAGCTGGTTGGAGACTTGGAATTCCAGCGTCGCACCGTCCTCCACGACAACACGGCCCGTACCGAAAGTACTTGCAGAAGCGTTCTTGGCATTCGCGATGACTTTACCTTCCCGGATCGTCGTTCCTCCGGAGTAGGTCTTGCGCGTGGAAAACTGAAGCGTTCCCGCACCGGTCTTCGTGAGCGTTCCCGTCCCGGAGATCGCTTTGTCAAGCAGGATCGTCCTGCCAGCATCGGGATTCACGTTCAGGTCGGCATCGGTCAGGACGACATCACTGGCGAAAAATCCGTCGCCGGACCACGTTTCCATCCCGCCGTTGATCTGGACGTCCGCTTTATTGAAAGTCACCGTTCCCAGGCCGGTCACTTTCGGCAGGTCGGAACCCGAGTAAAGTTTCAGAAGCCCCGTTCCGTTCGCACCGGTCCCGACCACCTTGACAGCAGAGCCGGATCCCGGTACGGATCGCTCCC
>CAZRGJ010000312.1:0-4016 GCA_964599445.1 uncultured Planctomycetaceae bacterium
CAAGAAGCCCCTCCTCCCAGGAGGGGTGGCAGACCGAAGGGTTGACGGGGTGGTTTGGAGTGCGGCGATATGTCCCGCTATTTAAAGCGTCCATCCATTATGGTACGGCTGCGCGATGAGTGCTTCCGCCTCCGGATTGTTTTTGACCGTCAGGCTGATCGGGTCGAATTCGACGGGCTTTCCGGTCTGGACGGCGAGATTCCCAAGGAGAACGAATTCCGTTACGGGGACCGAGTACTCGAAATTGGCGCTGGCCGGTTGACCTCCCCGGCACGCCTCGTACCATTCCGGCATCACGCCGCCGCGGCGCTGAATCGTCTTCGGCACGTTCTCGAATTTCTTCGCACGCTCAGGATCCAAAATCCGGTCGCGAAACATCATTCCCTCCGTACCGACGAAAAGAACGCCCTCCGCGGGGAACGTTTCGCTCCCCATGCACTTCGGGACCGACGGTTTCAGACCGCCGTCGTACCAGACCATGCGGATCTCCGGAAACTTTTCGCTCGCCGGGTAGTCGTACGTCACCATGCATCCGATCGGGAAAGCGGCAGGATACATTCGGGTATTCGAGGCAGTGATGCGTGTCGGATGCTTCAGATCGAACATTTTGTACGGCAGGTTGGCGCGATGGCATCCCATGTCGCCGAGCGACCCCGTGCCGAAATCCGTCCACCCGCGGAAATTGAACGGATGGTACACGCCGCGTCCGCCCCAGCACGCACAGGACATCTGAAGATACGGAGAATCTTCCGGCCACTGTGCCGCAAAGGGACGTTTTTTTGCCGGTCCAAGCCAAAGATCCCAATCCAGCGTGGAAGGAACCGGGTCGCTGAATTTCGGGTAATCGACCATTCCCTGCGGCCAGACGGGGCGGCCGGACCAGATGTGGATCTCGCGGATCTCACCGATCGCGCCGGCGTAGATGAGTTCCATCGTTCGGCACGCCCATTCGCTCGTGTGCGGCTCCATGGTCACCTGGGTGGCCGTCCCGGCTGCCTGAACCGCTTTCAGAACGGCACTGCTCTCCTCGATCGTGCGGGTGAGCGGCTTCACGCAGCAGACGTGCTTTTTTGCCCGCAGAGCCGCCAGCGTAACGATGGCGTGCGTGTGGTCCGGCGTACCGCAGTAAACGGCATCGATCCGATCCCCTTCCGACGCAAGAAGGTCGCGGAAATCCCGGTATTTGCGAGCCTGCGGAAACACATCGTAGGTCTTCTTCGCGTGAACATCATCCACGTCGCAAAGTGCCTCGACCTGAAAACCGGCGTCTCGGGCGTCTTTCAGCTGCGGATTTCCGATCCCACCAATACCGATGCCGGCAAGCGTGACCTTTTCGTTGGGAGAGATTCCGGCTGTACCTCCAAGCACCGAACGCGGAACGAACGTGACGGCGGCTCCGGAAACCAGAGCGGCTTTCAAAAGATGACGGCGGGAAACATTCATGGGAAACTCCTTAAAAAACAAATGAAGGAAAGGAATGGAGGGTACTGCAGATCATCCGATCCGTTCCTTCCATTTTAGCACATCGTCCCCATTTTGTAAAGAGGCCGAAAAAAACTTTTTTATTTTGTGCCCGGGATTCTTGACTTTTTGAGCATCCGGAATATAATGAAACGAAACGAGAAAAGAATTTCAGTCCGTTTTGGAAATGAGTTTCCGCCATGGCTCCCAAACATCAAATCACGCGTTCCTCCCTGAAACTGCCGATCACGCTGGCGGTCGTCATGATCGTACTGCTCGTCGTTCTGATCGTTGGGTGGGTCCTCACGAACGTTTTTGCCGCGACGGAACTGAAACCCAATCCGGTACTCTACTGGACGTTTCTACCGATCGGCTCCGTTTTTCTGTCGCTTATTCTCGCCGGAACGATCACGTATCTCGTCATTTCGATCAAAATGGTGAAGCTGAACCAGCGTCAGAGCAATTTCATCAACAGCGTGACGCATGAACTGAAATCTCCGCTGGCCTCGCTGAAACTGACGCTTCAGACGCTCTCCCGCTACGAAGTTTCGCCGCAGGAAAGAACGAAATTCTACGCCGGAATGATGGAGGAAACGGAACGTCTCGACACGCTCATCAATCAGGTCCTGCGCGCCGGTCAGCTGGAAGCCGGACTTCAGATCGGCGAAACGCCTGAAGAGGTCAGCCTCCGAAGTATCCTGCAGTCTGCCAAACAGTCCGCGGTCCTTCTTCACCGGATCAGTGAATCCCAGATCCTGCTCTGTGGTCCAGACGTTCAGATGACGGCAAGCCGGGTCCCTCTGGAAATGATCTTCCGAAACCTCATCGACAATGCGGTCAAATACGGCGGCGATCCTCCGGAAGTGACCATTCGAGTGCGCCTGATGAGCAAAAAGAAAGTCGCGGTGAGCATCGCAGACAACGGGAACGGGATCCCTCCCCAAATGCGCCATAAGGTCTTTCAGCGTTTCGTGCGTCTCGGAAGAGAACTGGAACGCCGCAGAAAAGGGACGGGACTGGGACTCTACATCGTGCGGATGTGCCTGAAAGAATTGAACGGAAAGATCCGCATCAGCGGAAACCGGCACGGTTCCGGCACCAAAATTTACGTACTTTTGCCGCTTGGACCTGAATCAGAAAAAGCCAGCCTGAATCAGAAAAAAACAGGACTGAATCAGAATCCCCCAACCTGAATGAATCCGGAACAGGAAAAAATGGAATCGACTCAAAATCACCCGAAACCCCATATTCTGGTCGTCGAGGATGAAGTGAACCTCGCGGTCGGAATGCGCTACACACTGGAACACGAAAACTTTCAGGTCACCCTCATCCATGACGGCTCCCAGGCTCTGGAACGGATCCTGAAGGACGGAAGCGCGTTCGACGTCATCGTACTGGACATCATGCTGCCCGGCGTCAACGGCTACACGATCTGCTCGAAAGCCCGCGAAAACGGCATCTGGACCCCGATCATGTTCCTCTCGGCAAGAACGCTGCCGGAAGACAAAGCGCGCGGATTCGATGCTGGGGCCAATCAGTATCTCGCGAAACCGTTCGAGCTGGAAGAATTCATCGCACGGATCCGAAACATGGTGAAATTCCGCACCATTCGCGATGAAAGATCAGCTCCGGCTCCCGCACAGGAATATGCCCCGGAAGAGATCCGCTTCCCGGAGGAACTCACGATCGGAAACGCCGTCGTGAATTTCAATACCCAGGAAGTCCATACCGGACGAAAGACCGTGAATCTGACGTTCCTGGAGATCTCGCTTCTCAAATACTTCATCCTGAACGCCAATCGCCTCATCCCCAAGGAGGAACTGCTCGAAAAAGTCTGGAAAACGTCCACCGGAATGAATACCCGGGCACCCGATCAGTTCATTCTGCGGCTTCGAAAGATCTTTGAACCGGATCCGTCCCACCCGCAGTTCTTTCTGACCTACCGAAATGCCGGATACCGATTCATTCTGGAAAAATCGCAGAAATGAACCTGACTTAAAATCAAACTCGAATACCTGACGTAAAAAAGAGGAGCCGGCCGCTGGGTCGACTCCTCCTCTTTTTACTCAGATCCCAACAGGATCAGGGCCGAAACTTAACGGTTCAGGATGACCGTCTGGTTTTCACCGAAACGGTAGTGCTTCACCGTACCGTCATTGAAGCGGACCATGATGCGAAGGTTCTTCACCTTGTTCGGCGTAACGTCGGTGAACGCCGCATTGTAGTCGCCGATCTCCAGGACCACGGAACCGTCAAAGAACTTCATGAGCTTCTCTTTCACGTCAACGCGCTGTGCTTCCACATCGATACCGTAGTTCGCCGCAACGATCTCGCCATCCAGCTTCTTGCTGCGGTTCGATTCGAGAATGTACGCACGGTGCTTCTGGTTCATGTGGAACCCTTCGTCGATTTCCGGCTGGAGTTTCAGTGCGCCGGAGACCTTTTCCGAATCACCGTCCTGACGCAGGTCAAAACGGTTGATCACCGGAGCAGAAGCAATACGCGGACGGACCGGCGGAATGGTTTCGATCGCCTTGGAGTAGGGATCGTACATC
>CAZRGJ010000313.1:0-4011 GCA_964599445.1 uncultured Planctomycetaceae bacterium
CTCCCTCACGACCGCCGCATCTTTACGGGCAGCCAGACGGCTCTCGAAGAGTGCCGTCGCGCGTGGGACCGCTTGTGCTGACAGTGCCGCCGTTAAATTCACTTTCCGAAAAGCTGACGGAGTTCCCGGACTTTCTCCGCAGGGTCGGGAGCCTGAGTCACTTCCGTCACCATGGCGATGTGTTTCGCGCCGGCCTGCACGAGTTCCGGGATATGCCGAGCCTTGATCCCTCCCATGACGGAGAACGGAACGTGCACGTGCGGGACCATTTCTTTCAAAAAATCAACTCCCAGCGGCGGCATCCCCACGGTTTTCGTCTGCGTCGCAAAAATCGGTCCGATATTCAGATAGCCGGTCCCCATGGCCTGCGCGGTCTCGATCTCCGGCAGATCATGCGTCGAGGAACCGAGCAGAAGTTCCGGCGCGATCCGTTTTGCCGCATCGATCGGCAGATCTTCCTGACCAAGATGCACCCCGTCGGCACAGGCGGTCAGCGCGACATCGAGATGGTCGTCGATGATGATCAGCACGCCGAATCGGTTCGCGACTTCCCGGCATTGGCAGGCAAGATGGTGGATCGCCGCTTTGTTCCAGTTCTTTTCCCGGATCTGAATGACTTTCGCCCCGCCCTCTGCCGCCGCGCAGAAGATCTCAAACGGATCGCGTCCTGCGCAAAATTCCGACGAAATGACCGGGTAAAGGTCCGCATTTTCAAAAGCCGCCAGCCGACTCGCAAGTGTGGGGAAACAGGATCTCATGGGTGTTTGCGTTTCCATAAAATGAAAGGAAATGAAATAAAAAGGCAGCGAACGGAAAGACACAAAAAACCGCCGGAGAGCCTCTCACTCAGCCGGCGACATCTGATTCAAAACGGTTTCTGGACCACTTTCGGCAATGAAACTATTTTCCGAGGTTTTCGAGGATCAGTTTCGCCGCTTTTCGGCCGGACATGAGCATACCGCCGAAGATCGGTCCCATACGGTATCCGCCCATCACGTTGTTCGCGCTCATACCGCAGGCAAACAGACCGGGGAAGTATTCCTGCGTGTTTTCGACGGTGGAAGCCTCGCCGCTGTCGACCCACATCGGTTTTTCGCCGAGGATCTTGCCGGTCGGCGTGTTGAGTGCGATGTGCGCTTTGTTGACGGCCAGATTCATGATCTCGCTCGGATGGCCCGTTCCGTCAAGGACACACTTCGAGACGACGGTCAGCGGGTCCACGTGCATTCCCAGACGTTCCACCGGCGTCCAATTGATGACCAGACCGCCGACTTTGCCTTCCTTGAAAATGATGTCTTCGACGCTCATGGCATTGAAGATCTTCGCGCCGGCGTGAACGGCACCGTAGATCAGGGCGCTCGCCATTTCGACGGAATCGAGCGTGAAGTAGCCTTCTGCGCCGTCGATCGGCAGATAGCGGATCCCGAAATCATCCAGGATGTTCGTGGCATCGGACTGAACGACCACTTCATTGAAGAGCATTCCGCCGCCCCACGTTCCGCCGCCCGGAGCGAGTTTGCGCTCAAACACGGCGACCTTCGCACCGGCCGTGGCCAGATCACGCGCCGCGACCATCGCAGACGGACCGCCGCCGACGATGGCGACGTCGACCTGAAGGTGATTCAGAAATTTTTCGCTGAAAGTACGGAAGATTGCCGACGAAATGACGTTTTCGATAGACATGACTGTTCTCCTCTGGATCCTTTCTTTCCGAAAGGAAAATGCGTGTTTTCCGGGACGGGCTGAGGCACCCGAAACACATTCTTCGTAAATTCCTACGCCGGAATTACCCGGTTCAGGTTCCAAGGGTCTGATCTCAGCCGCGGCACAAACCACAGCACCCCATTACGTATGATTCCATCCATTATAGTGAATTTTCCCCAAAAAGCAAGGGGGACTGCCGTCCCCTTCGCGCAAAATCACCATCTTTTCCGACTCCGCCTGCATATTTTCACACGAAGCCGCGAAAACTCACGGGATCTCGCGGAAATTCCATCTTTTTCATGGTTTCGGAATGAGGATCGAACGCGCATACGGCGAGACGAGCCGGAATCCTTTCTCCAGCTCCCAGACCGCCTCTTCCCATTCCCAGGCAAGACGCGCGAGTGCCTTTTTCTCTTCATCTGAAATGCCTGCCTCCTCCGCAGCCGTCCGGACCCGCTGGAATTCCTCAAGCATTCGCGGACGCCAAGCCAGAAATCTCAGCACGAAAGAGACTCGCTGCGGAAACGGCGCATCGAAGATCTCGCGGAAAAGATTTGAAGAGGGAAACGTCAAAAAACGCTCCGTTTCGCACAGGATCCGGATCTCATGCCCCAGCGTTCCCGAAAATTTTCCAGACAGCCGCATCAGCTCCGCACTGTCCATCGGCGAAAATGCAAGCTCAGGCTTTCGAATTCCGACACACGAAACACACCGGCGGAGCGAGTAGGCCGAGAGCGGTGTTTCCCGAGGGCCTCATACATGAAAAGGTTCATCTCCTCGCCAGTCTCCGCCCATTTTCGTTCTCCGGCAGAATCCGACCTCTTTCCGTCCCCGATCTCCCATTCCGGTACTCCCGCCGCACTCCGGCTTTCAGGCCGTTCCGGAGTGTTTCTGTTCGTTCCCGTTCCGCTCTCCGCCAGGCAATTCGACGCGCAGCCGCACAAGACAGCGAAACACAAAACGGCAAAAAAACGCCAGCTCTTCATGGCCTCCTCCTGATTTTTTGAGATTTACCCTCTTCCCGCAAGACACGCAAGTAGAGGAAAAAACAACCCGCTCCTAATATTTTATTTTCTGTAAAACCTCCCCGGATAAAGAATGGTCATCTCCTGCCATTCTTTCCAATGATTTACATATTGGTATCGCTGGTGTAGTAAATTTTTAATTGTTCGGAATCCGAAATCTTTGGAAGAAACGGTAATTGGAAACCGGAAACGTGTTGAGATTTTTTTCAGCATTACCAATCTCTGCACATCGGGTAAAGACTCCATCCAGCAATCCATCGCAAATGTTTCTGAAAACAATCCCACCTCTTTTTCTTTTCGAGCCGCAATACCTGGATATTCCAGTATCTCCAAAATATGCCGAGTCATCTGGATTTCATCCCGCAAGGTCCCCAAACTCCACTTTTGTTCCAAATTTCGCCAATCTTCAAGATTTTTGGGGATTCCTGAACCATATGGTTTTCTATTGCCAAGTGCCATAAATGCCTGCGGATAAAGTTTTTCTCCATTGATTTCCGTAAAAAAAGTCCAATCCTTCATAAAAGACGCTAAAGGCATCTGGATCGGATAAATTACACCGTTTTCTGAAACATTCAGGTATTCACGGTATCGAGAGGAAAACACCCCCGTATCTTTAGTTAATGTTTCTTGAAAAGATTGTCTCCATGCCTTGCGAAAGTCATTTTCTTCAGGGAAAAACTGCTTAGGTGTACTATTATACCATTGCAGTATTTGCCGAGCTTCCGTTTTCTTTCGCGGTTTGATTCGGATAAAAGATGAGATCTCTACTTCTTGGTTAAAACATTCCGGATCAGGAAGAGACCAGCGAAGTTCGATCAAATATCCCTCGGGAGGTCCTTCCTGGATTTTTTTCCAAAAAGGATGATTCCAATCCTCCAGCGGCGGCAATTCAATACTATCCCCCAAAAGCAGAATTTTTCGTCCCGGCTCCAACATGAAATCGGTACCGCGTCCCAATATCAACGGCTGACCTATTGATTCCTCTTTCTTTTTAAATTTGAAATGCAGGGGAAGCATCTCGATCCGGCACCGATAAATTTTTTCATCTTCATTCCAATCTTCCCCGGCATCCATACAGCGGCACTCGACCCAGTCTTTCCCGACGTGGCGCGGGTAAAATCCTGTATGTTCTCCACGGATCGTACTTAAAGTATCTGGATCCCGAATTTCCGTCATTAAAAAAGAATCTCCGAGATTAAAGAGATGCTGATAGAACATTGGACGTTCTTTATACGCTTCATTCCGACATCTTTGATATTCTGTTTTCACTGCATGATCCAGG
>CAZRGJ010000314.1:0-4009 GCA_964599445.1 uncultured Planctomycetaceae bacterium
CAATTGGGAAAAGGGAAAAATTTCCCAAAAAAGTCAAAAATTTTTTATTTTTTTGTCCTTTTTAGTCCCTGAAGGATGAACTTTCCGCTTTTCCCAACCGTATTTTTATTTTTAGTTTCCCAAAATCAGCCTTTCTTGGCACCGTAACGGGACGATTTGATGCTTTCCAGATCACGGGCGCGGTTTTCGTCACGCAGTTCTTCGCGGAAGATCTTGATCATGGCGTCCAGCGCTTCGAGATGCTGCTGCTTGTTCCCATTGTAGAGAAGGTGCGTGTGCATGTACGCGATCGCGGCATCCTTCGGTTTGTTGGCCTTGAGCTGCGCGTAGCCGAGCGCATTGTAGAGCAGTGCGTTCATCGGATCTTCGGCAGAGATCTTGTTTCCGGCAAAGATCTTTTGGATCTCGGCGATCGCTTCCTCCGTTTTGCCTTCCAGAACTTCCGCGCGGGCGAGACCGCAGCTGGCGCTCACTTCCATTTCGGCACGGACGCCTTCAACTTCCTGATTCTTCACCATCGTGAGGACGGCTTTGAACGCCTTTTCCGCTTCGGCGGCTTTCTCTTTCATCAGCGCGATGTTTCCCGCACCGAGCAGACCGCGGGCCTTGAGGATCGGGGAATCTTTTGCGGAGGCGATCATCTGGAAAGCAGCTTCCGCTTCCTTCAGTGCTTCTTCCGTGCCGATGAGCATGTTCAGGTTCGCGTACAGTTCGGAAAGTTCGTAGAAACGATAGTATTCCGAATTGTCTTTGGAGCTGAAGTATTTTTTCATTTCCGTCAGGACCTTCGGAATAGTGGCGGAACCGTTGAACGCAAGTCCTGCGGCCGCACGGACGCGCAGATATTCCACCTCTTTCTTCATGTTGGTCGAGAGCTGTTCCGGACTGACCTCCTTCAGCGTTTCGAGCATATCCTCAAAACGGGAATCGGTGAGATAGGTGCGAATGTCCTTCATTTCCGCCGGTTCACCGACGAACGTGATGGAGCTGATGTTTCCGACGGCGACTTTTTCCGACGAACCCCCAACATCTACGGTGAGGACGTCGCGTCCCATTTTCGTGATGGTTGCACTGCGGATCAATTCACCGCTGTGGAGGGAAATATGGCATTTTTCCACCTGCGCCTGGGCTGCCGAGACCATCAGGAAAACCAGTGCGAAAACGTAACCGAGCAAATGTCGTTTCATGTTTGAATCTCCTTTTGTTTTTTGACCGGATCGGTCCTGAATTTCAATTTGATTTTTCTCTTTTTCGGGAATGCGGAAGTGCTGGACTCCCGCAGGCCGGGAGAAACGGCCCCGGCCGCGGGTGTGTGTTCAGGAATCAGTCTTCCTGTGCCGGTTTTTTCACGACCTTTTTCACGACTTTCTTCACGACCTTCTTCACCGCAGGGTGACCTTCCGCGTGACCTTCTGCATCCGCAGCCTTCAGTGCCGAAGCCGCCGCGTCGGCCGCAGAAGCCTGTTTCTTCACGACTTTTTTCACCGGAGCTTTTTCTGCCGGGTCAGCCGCCGCTTTGGGAACCGCCGCTTTGGGAGCCGCCGCCTTCGGAGCTGCTGCTTTGGGAGCCGCCGCAGGGGTGCCGAAATCGAAACTGAACGCAGGCGTTTCTTCCTTCGTTTCCTCTTCTTCGAGGATCGGAGCATCACCAAGGCCCATCGACGCGAACATATTGGCCGCTGCCGAAGAATCGACCACTTCGTCTCCAATGCCGAGCGCGACCGGAGCTTCTTCTTTCACCGGAGCGGCAAATGAGGCGGCGTCGTTGGAGACTTTCGTTTCCGCGAGCATCGCCTTACGGCGTTTCGAAGACTTCGTCTTGCCGCCGCGCATGATGAGGATCAGCGCGATGAGGAAGATCAGACCGGCACCGCCGTACAGACTGTACGTGACGTATTTCGGCGTCGGCTGTTTCTTCGGCGTCATCATCTTGCGGGCATTGTCTTCTTCCTGCGCAAGACGTTTGTTTTCGATCTCGATGAGCTGGTCGTTGTCCTCGATCTGGGCTGAACTGAAAGCGTCCGCGTCGATCGGGGTCTCTTCCACCTTTTCACGCGTCCAGTTTGCGAAACCGGTCGGTTCCGCTCCCTGAGCTTCCTGAATGCGGCGCAGCAGGGACTCGAATTTGCCGAGGAGCGGTTCGCAGGCCAGTCCGTAACGGACGAAGTAGCCTTCCTGCGGGATGCCTTCCGCATCAACGTTTCCGACCGAGCCGCCGAAATCTTCCGCAGTTCCGTCGCCGGCGTCGTACGCATTCCGGATCACGCTGACCGCGGAATCGATCGTCTTCTTGCCGTCTTCCGTTTCGTATCCGCCTTTTGCGAGTGCAAAGAGGTAAAGAGCTTCCGCTTCACGCAGTGCCGCATAGTAGTAGAGCCAGCGCTGCGGGGCGTATTCTTTTCTTTCTTCCTCGCTGTTTCCGGAATAGACGCCGCTGAAGCTCGTCTGCTGACGCTTCACGCGCGCCCAGCCGGGGGCGAGAGACTTTTTCTTATCTGCGCTCTTGATGCCGCCGCGGGCCTGAACGAGCAGATTCCCCTTAAGCGTCGTATCATCCGTCACCGAACGGGACCATTTGATGTACATGTCGAGCAGACGGTACTGCAGGTCGCGCAATCCCGGACGGGCTTCAAGCACCGGACGATAAGCGGCATCCGCCTTTTCGAAATCACCGAGCGATTCGTGCGTCTCGCCGATCCTGCGCTGGAGCATGAACGTAAGGTTCGCGATCTTCTCTTCGGTCGGATCCTTCACGAAATCAGGATTCTCTTTCAGCTGCGATAGCATCGTTTCGTACGTGCTGACCGCGGCTTCATAGTATTTTCTCGAATCCGCACTGATCTCCGCATTCGCGCCGCCGCTTCGGCTTCCTTCCGCCAGGGAAAGGAACGTCTGGGCGATCCAGTTCAGCGCAGCGTAGGAGTTTCCATTTTCGCGAGCCTGGATGCGCTTGAGGAATTCCTCGAAACCTTTCTGAACCGTCGCGACCTGCTTCAGCGTTTCTGCATCACCGCTGGCGACCATGCTTTCCAGATTGCTGCGCAGCTGTGTCGCGAGCATCATGTATTTCTTCGTCAGGACGGCTTCCTGGTCCTCATCGCCGCCGTCGGCCGCGAGTTTTTCCAGACGGTCCATCGCTTCAAAGGCGCGTTCCATGTCGTTTTCCGAAACGAACGCGACCAGCGCACAGTTCAGAATACTGTCCATCAGCTCCGGCGTCACTTTTTCATTTCCGTCGCACAGGAGTTTGTACGGACCGATCTTTTCGTCATTCAGCCAGACGATCGCGTTTTTGTTGTCGCCGCGGCGGGAGTAGCTGTTGCAGAGCATCAGCGCGGCCTTGATGACCGTCTCCGTAATGTCTTCCGGCTTCTTGACCTGCTTCTTCAGCTTTTGCGCACCGCTTTCCAGAAGTTTCAGAGCCAGAGCCTGGCATTCTTCCGCTTCCTTGATCGTCATCGGTTTGTTTTCTTCGTCGGCGCGCTTGAACTCGATGTACATATTCCAGAGACTGAAACCGATCGAGAGTTCCAGAGCCGCCCGGTTTTCGTCATCCGACGGGATTTTTTCGATGTAGCGCTGCGCCAGATCGACGGCACCGACCATCAGGCAGATCTTGCACAGACGCTCCCACTCATCGGACATCGGCATGTTCGTGATGCGCTTTTCGACCGGGTTTCCGGAACCGTCGACTTCATCCAGTGCGAATTTTTTCGGATTCGCCAGCATTTCGCCTTTCAGTTCGATGCAGGACACCAACATTTCCAGCTGACCGCGGAACATTTCGACGATCTCGGATTTCTCCAGCTTCAGCGTGCCGGCCTGCATGAGCTTCTTCAGTTCACGGTACTCGTTCACGATGAGCGCATTCAGATAGGACAGCTCGAAGAAAAGCGAATCAGACGCCTGCACCGAGCTGATGTAGCGTTTCGCCAGGAAGTCCAGCATTGTGATGGCTTCATACTGCTGACCCATCGCGTAAAGGAGCTGGGCACGGTAGAATCGGTCC
>CAZRGJ010000315.1:0-4008 GCA_964599445.1 uncultured Planctomycetaceae bacterium
TTTTATGGAAACTTTCATGGGATTTCGATGGGGAGGGGGGCTGGAAATTTTTTCGCTAAAGAGTAAAATAGAGGTCAGTCAAAAATTATTTCGTTCCAAACTCTTTTTGAGGAAAATTTCAAAATGGAAAAATTCACCACGCACACGGGCCTCGTGATTCCGATGGACCGCTCGAATGTCGACACGGACCAGATCATGCCGAAACAGTTTCTCAAAAGAATCGAACGCTCCGGATTCGGTCAGTTCGTTTTCTTCGACTGGCGTTTTCTTGAGGATGGTTCCGAAAATCCCGATTTTGAACTGAATAAACCGGAATATCGCGGCGGCACGATCCTGTTGACCCGCCGTAATTTCGGCTCGGGTTCCAGTCGCGAACACGCTCCGTGGGGACTTGCCGACTATGGATTCAAGGTCCTGATCGCGCCGAGTTTTGCCGATATTTTCTTCAATAATTCGTTCAAAAACGGAATGCTGCCCATTCGTCTGAGCGAAGAAACGATCGAAGATCTCTTCCAGCGGACGGCTGCGCATCCGGGATACCGTCTCACGGTCGACCTTGAAAAGCAGGTCATTTCCGACGAATTCGGTCTGGAACTTCCGTTTGAGGTGGACGCTTTCCGCAAGCACTGTCTTCTGAATGCACTGGACGACATTTCGCTCACCCTTCAGCATGAAGAAGCGATCGCGGGCTGGGAAAAGAAAAATGACTGAGGCCCAAAGCCTGCAAGAACGATTAAAGAATCAAAACATCAAAAAGTTTTTGAAAAGTGAAACCGCGCGCCAGACAGAACTCGGAAAGTACCGTCTGGCGCGGAATCTTTAGCCAGAAATCTCAACCACGGAATCGACAGAATATCCGTAGGATCACACAAAAAAGGAGCTCGTAATTTCCCGAAGCAATTAAAGGATCTCAAAATCCATTTTCGTGTCTTTTCGCGTTTTTCCTGAATTTCGTGTCTGGAACCCTGACTTCATTTTCCTTTCTGATTCTTCATTTCCCAACTTCTGGATTCCGGACCATTTTGAAGAGTGGGCGTCCCAGATGCGGGGGCTGATTGTATCCGGAGTTCTGCCAGACGACCGCCATTCGGTACACGTGGTCCGTCAGGAGGCAATTCACGCGGCAGGGGGTCGGGATCGTAGTCGAAAAAATGTGGATCCGTGCGGGATCTTGCGCATCTGAAAGAATGAGTTCCTCCCGCCAATCGCCAAGAAAATCGGCCTGAAGATTGGGATTTGATTTGGTTCCGTTGATTGCCGCGGCCCCCTTCCTCTTTCCGAAGTCCTCAAGTCTGCCGTTCTTCCAGGATTCCACACACCCGCGGTCAAAAAGTTCATCCTGAAGGTCGCCGTCCCAGTAAATGCGGAAATTCTGAGACGGACGGCGTTCGGAGAGTTTTTTTCCGTCGAGCGACCAGACTCCATTCGAGGCGGAAGACCAGACTTCATGGCCGGGGGAATCCGGGTCAATGTCCGCCGCCATGCCGCGTCCGACGTCAAAGCCAGCCCGAATGCCCCAAAGCACCGTTCCCTCCGCAGAACGTACTTCCATGCCATAGTCTGCCGATTTTGACTCGTGGACGGCGAAAACGCGGAGTTTTTCCTCCTCGCCGTCGGCAAATAGATGGAGCGCGTCGCCATGTCCCAATCCGGTACGGTACAAAACGGTCCCGTCGTCGTCCAGAGCCGCGGCTCCGAAAACGATCTCGTCTTTTCCGTCACCGTCCAGATCTCCGACCGCCAAAGAATGGCTTCCTTCGCCGTAAAGCCCTTCTCCCGGTGTCTCGCTTCTGTGAAACCAGCGGAGTTTCAGCATTTTGCCATCAAAGTCGAACGCCATGACGTACGCCGCGGTATAGTATCCCCGGCAAAAGACCGCCGAGGTCCGTTTTCCGTCCAAAGAAGCGGCACAGGCGAGAAAGCGATCGCACCGGTTTCCGTAATTGTCGCCCCATCCATCCCGGCTTTTGGCCATCCTGCGGACCGTTCGCGGAGCAGGGTAGTCGACCGTGCAGAGTGCCGCACCGGTCCGACCGTCGAAAACGGTGAGAAATTCCGGGCCGTCGAGAATGCGTCCATTTTTTCTCCGGTAATCCGCCTTGGGATCTCCGAGGACCCGCCCCTGACCGTCAGTCGTTCCGTCTGCGGTCTTGCAGAGAAATTCCGCCCTGCCGTTTCCGTCAAGATCGCAGACCAAAAATGGTGAATAATGCGCGCCGGAACGGACATTCACGCCAAGATCAACACGCCAGAGTTTCTTTCCGTCCAGCGTATAGGCGTCGAAGATCGTCGTGCCGGTGAATCCGTCATGCGCATTGTCGTGCGAATTGGACGGATCCCACTTCACGACCAGCTCAAGCTGTCCGTCTCCGTCCAGATCGGCGCAGGTCATGTCGTTAGGGCGGTACCGGCAGACGCTCCCGTCTGGCATGGTCTGTTCCTCTGGAAGATCCAGCGACAACGTCAGAGAACCGTCAGTCCAGACGTTGACCTCCGGACTGACTTCCTCACCGCACCGGACCGAGTAGACAGATTCACCGTTTCCCTCCGGGTCGAAATAGTTCGTTCCGTGCCGAGCATCCAGAGACGCGATCGGTTTTCCATCGCGCAGGAGCGTAAAGACCGCATCCGCGTCATCTTTCGGAAGCATTCGCCAGGACGTGAAGACTCCTTCCGGCATTCGGATCGCGACGAGTCCCCGGTCGAAACGTTCTCCAGATGCCGTTTCTGCTCCAGATGCCGTTTCTGCAGCAGGAACGGACACCGACAGAAAAACACACAGAAAAACCGGGAGAAAGCCCCAAACGGGGACATTGGAAATCATTTTTTGAACGCAGCATTTCATGGGCGGATCCTTTCTGAATATCGTCAATAGATCCTACATGAAATCGCGCTGCGTGTCAAGGTCTCTCTCCCAAAAAATTCAGGACCTAGCGTTCCACGAAGCTCAATCCTTCTTTCATGGCGAAACTCTCAGCAGCCGACCCGCGGCTCCCCACGATCGTGAGGCTCCCGCAATACAGGAAGGCTTTCTCTCCAATGAGTTCCACCGAATCCGGAAACGTCACGGAACCAAGTCGGAGACAGCCGGCAAACGTTCCGTCTCCGACTTTCCGGATCCCTTCCGGAAGCATGACGGACTCCAGCTCGCAGCAGCCGGCAAATGCGCCGTCTCCGAGATGTTGGATCCCGTCGGAAAACGTGACGGACTCCAGACTCCGGCATCCGGCAAACGCACAGCCGTCAAGCTGCCGGATCCCCGCAGGAAGCGTGACGGACTCCAGACGCCAACAGTCGGCAAATGCCTTCCCGCCGATCTTCCGCAGTCCCTGAGGAAATTTCACGGACTCCAGACTCAGGCAGCAGTTGAACGCATCGCATTCCAGCACGCGAAGTCCTTTGGGAAGCACCACGGACCGCAGTCGGATGCACTTGGCGAACGCCCCCATTCCAATCTTCCGAAGCCCCGCAGGAAGGCTGACGCTCTGAAGCCAAATACAGTCGCTAAACGTGGAATTTCCAAGTTTTGAAATGCCCTTCGAAATCCTGGCCTTCCGGAGTGCCAGACAGAAGGCGAACGCTCCGTCCCCGATCTTCCGGACCTTCGCAGGGATCCTGATGGACCGGATACCGGAGCCGGCAAAAGCAGATCCTCCGATCTTCTGAAGCCCTTCAGGAAGCGTGACGGACCGGAGGGCCAGGCAATTCCGGAATGCCTTCGGCGCGATCTCCGTGACGCACTCCGGAACCGTGTAGCGGACGATGGGACTCTCTTCAGGAAAACGGATGAGCGTTCTGCCGTCCGCAGAAAAAAGGATGCCGTCGATGCTCTTAAAATGCGGATTCTCTTCCGAAACGCGGATCATCGAGAGCCCGGAATCCGCCGACCACTGAACCGAAACCTTTCTGCCGAAATCTTCGCCGAAAAATTTCATTTTCAGCGTCCTGAAGTTTCCGAACGCACTCTTTCCAATGAACATCACGGACGCCGGGATCCTGACACACCGA
>CAZRGJ010000316.1:0-4005 GCA_964599445.1 uncultured Planctomycetaceae bacterium
GGGCGCTGAAAATGGGTCAGAAAGAGGCCAGGGAGTTTTCCCAGAGAGGTCTCCTGCCAGGATTCCCGAAGAACTTCAATATCGCGGACGGAAACATACGCGCAGGTCGATTTGGGGAGCAAAAGGTCTGCCGTGATCAAAAGATCGCCGTCAGCGCCATCCTGAGCTTTGGCAAAAAGGCAGGTGCCGGCAAAAATAAAAAGAGCCGCGCACAGCATAAGCCCGAATTTCCATTTAAGTACAGACGATTTCATATCTGATCCTCTGATTTTCAATATCTGCGTGAATAAAAATTTTTCTTTTTAATTGGGCGACATATCCCGTTTAAAATGAAATAGTCAAATACTATTTTACTCTTAAAGCGAAAATTTTTATAGAGGGATTCGCAGAAAATTTGCCAATTTTTTTGAAAATTTCAGGAAAAAATGCGAAACAGTCTTGCACTAAATATTAAACTGCGAAAACGTGGGAAAAGAGACCGGATAAGTAAAAATATTTTTAGAAGAACTACGTTTCCGCCGCGAGATGCGAAAACGCAGTTTTTCATTCAGAAGTCCTGTTCATTTCTTCGGTTCATACCAAAGCGAACGCCAGTACTTTTGGTCCAGCTCCCACGGATCGATCGGCTGTTTCGGGTCGTGATCCGGCGGAAGGATGCCGTAGCGGATCATTTCGCGGATATACTGCGGACGCGGAACGAAGCCGACGGGGCAGTTTTCCCCGTTATTCGGCGTGTCGAGTGCCATGCACCAGCGGTTTTCTTCTTCCAGAATGTACCGTCTTCCGCGTGCGATGCCTGCGAGGATCGTCTGATAGTCCGGGTCATTTTTGTCCGTGAAGACCGCCTGACCGCTCTTCGCTTCGCAGATCCCCCGTCCTCCGGCGGCTTTTGAGAGCGGACCGGTGAGGACTTTGGATTTTTCCGGATACGAAAGGTCAAAGACCTCGTGCCGACTGTACCGTCCGCCGTCTTCCGTCAGTGCGTGCGCGACGTAGATGTTCTTCTGGTACTTCTCGTACGGATAGTAGTTGATGTAGAACTGCGCGGGAAGACCGTATTTTCCGATCTTTTTTTCCTGCGGCGTCGGGCAGTGGCATTTATCGCACCGGCGGTGCATCGCTTCTTCCATCGCCTTCGTTTCCGGCCAGTCTTTGTCCGGACGCTGCGGAGTACCGATCAGGCAGTAGCCGAAGCCGCCCCAGCAGTTCACCGTGTACGTTCCGGCATACGGCGCACCAGCGTCAAGCCAGAAACGGATCATTTTCTGTTCGTTTTCCGGCATCTTCACTCCCTGATGGCCTTCTTCGATGAGTTTCAGCAGCCGGCTAGAACCCGTTCCGATCTCATACGGCTTGAAATTGGATTTCTGGTGGTCTTTGTACGGCAGCTTAACGCGATTGTCGCCGAACAGTTCACGCCACGACATGATCTGGTACCCGATCGAGTAAAGCGGCGCCCAGTGTCCCGAAATGTTGAATCCCCCCTCTTCGCGGTCCGGATTATGGCACTCGAGGCAATGTTTGTCGAGGATCGGCTGGATGTCGCGCGGAAAATCAAAGATCTCCGGCACGCCTTCCACCGGTTTCGGATCGACCGGCGGAGTGCGCATGATGAGATTCAATCGGCCGCGGTCCTCCGTATCCGGAGTATCGACGCGCTCTTCATGGCAGCCGATGCAGACGGTCACTTCGCCCGGCATGACGGACGTGAAGGAGTGCATCCGCTTCACGCAGTGTCCGTTTTCGTCCATCGCGCAGAAAAGCACGCTCCGCATCGCCGGAATGTTGAAGTACGCACTTCCGTCCTCGGAGACGGGGACCGACCCAAGAAGACGCTCGACCGCGAACGTGCCGCCGGAGGAGATCTCGGACATTGCGCCGCAGTAGTTGATCGGCTTCGGCAGCACTTCGTAAATGAGCAGTTCCTTGACCGTTCCGGGTTTCAGATCCTTCATCTGACGCCCTTTGTAGAGATTCACGAGCGCGAGCGTTCCATAGTCCTTCGACGGATCCGTCACGTCGGCGATCTCGATCTCCCGCTCCCGCTTCATGACCGGGCGGACTTCGTTCACCCAGTACCCGGCCTTCGCCATTTCCGGCGGAAGTTCGTAGAGCGTCTCGACGGTACCGTCACCGGAGAGCATCGCGATCCTCTGGTGCGAGCAGACGAGGAAATGGTCCTCATCGAACGCCCACGGGTCGCTGTGCGTATTTCCGCGGCTGATGAAACGCACGGACTCCTGATCGTCCGGTCCATTGCGCGGGTCAAAAATCGCGACGCGCCCATAGTGTTCCTTCATGCCGTGGCCCGGCGAGAATGTCGCGACGACCTTATTCGTTCCGGGGATCGGCTTCGGCCCCAGAAAGACGCCGCCCGGATGCTGATTCCCGAAGTAGACCATCTGGCGCGTTCCGTCCGGATTCGCGGTCCAGAGATGATGGAAAACGAGATGATTTCGGTCCACGTACTCCCACCGCATGTAGATGATCTGCCCGTTCGGAAGGACCCACGGCGTGTTGTCCTGCTCGACATTGCACGAGATCTGGCGAATGTTCGTCCCGTCCGCATTGCATTTGTAGAGCGTCGCGACCTGCGTCGCCCAGCACTGAACGTACCGTTTCGCACGCGTGGAGCAGAAAATGATCTGATCGTCCGGCAGATACGTCGGCTCGATGTCGTCCCAGCCTGCCGGAGCAAAGTGCGTCGTGTCCTCCGTCCCGGGGATCTGGACGTCCTCGCCGATACCGGTCAGCTGTTTCAGACCCGTGCCGTCAAGATTGATCTCAAACAGACTATAGTAGTGCTTCCCTTCCGGCTGATACGAAAAGATTAGCTTCTCGCAGTCGTAGTGGATCTGCGGGTCGCGAATGTTTCCTTTCGGGTCCTCAAAGATCGTTCGGCACTCTTTCGTCCGCGTGTTGAAAATGCAGAGCTTCCCGCCGGAATTTTTATGGAACGCCGGTTTGCAGACGTCAAGCGAATAGTATCCGATGTTTCCATACCAGTGACCGTCGATGCTCGGTTTTCTGGTCGCGAACAGGATCTCTTCCGGCATCCCGGCCTTCCAGAACGACTCGAGTTTCGAGACGGGGGCTGTTTTCGCAGGTGCGGCTTTTTCCGGAGTGTCCTGCGCCTTGATGTCCGGCACATAGGACGCTCCTGCCATGGTCAGACACGCCGTCAACAGTAAAAGAATAAATTTTTTCATGAGGATCTCCAAACTGAAACAAAATGGGGCCTTTGGGCAGGTGATCAAATTTTATTTTACCCGAAAAACGGAAATTTTTCAAGCGGTCAAGTATAAATTTCAGGCAGAAAGTTCAAGTTTTCGGGATTTGACGCATTCCAGACCTCCACACTTTCTGGCGTGCATATTCTTCCCCTCCCAACCACACATGGAACACAAATGGGATTTTTTGGAAGAAAAGTCTGAAAAAGTGGAAAATTTTGTAGAAAAATCTCCTGCTCCCACTGGTAAATCGTGAGGAAATCGGGTAAAATGAAAAGATTGAGGATCACTCGCAAGAAATGAGATCCCCGCCATGTTCATTTAACTGATTCAAACTCTCACCCCATTTATGGAGAAAAAAATGAAAGTGAAGTCCATTTTCAGTGCGGCAGTCATTGCGGCTGCGATGGTCGGAAGTGCATTTGCGCAGGAAAAGAAAAACGAGTACGTCTCGGTCGATGAAGTCAAAGCTGTCGCGGACGACTATCGTGATTTCCAGATCCAGGGCGAATACGTCTGGTACGCCAGCGGCAAGGTTTTTGCCTGCCAGTGCATCGCGAACGGTGACGGCAAATTCACCGTCGTTGGTTTCCCGGGCGGTTTCCCCGGCATGGGCTGGCACGCCAAAGAAGCCCGCATTTACTATGAAGGTGGGATCGAAGGCAACGAAGTCATCCTGCGCCCGACGAAAATGGACCTGGAAGGCCAGAACAATCTTCCGATGATGGAAAGCCACAAAGACGACATCACGAAGATCGACCTCGCCGGAACGACC
>CAZRGJ010000317.1:0-4003 GCA_964599445.1 uncultured Planctomycetaceae bacterium
GCCGTCCCGGTTTTGCCTTCGTCGTCCGGAAACGCAGTCTCTTCTCAGACGCAGAGAACTCCGAACGCGGCGGAAACGCAGAACACGGCGGAAGATCCGGACGGAGCTTTGGCTTTGAATTCCGCAGCTGCATTGGAGGATGCGGCCAGACAGCGTGCCGAGCGTCAGCAGAATGCCGCGGAACTTGCCGATACCCGGAACTTTGTGGGGAAATTCCAAAATGAACTGCGTCGGTATGAGCAGAAGGCGAAGGAGAAGATCGCGGAACTGACGACTCCGGAAAGTCAGTTTTTCTCCGGAAATCCCAACGTGGATTTCATTGCCGACCTGACGCTTCAGGTCAACCTGAATGAGTTCATTCAGGAATTCAGGGACCAGGTTCCGAAACCGGCGGATCTGGACACATTTGCGGCGGACGATTTGCTGGAAGTCCGGCCGCCTTCGCCGGAAGTTACCGAATATCTCGAATTTTTGAAAAAATTTGACTGTCTCGATAAATATCAAAGCCCGTTGCTGAGAGGCTTGGTGAACGCCTACTGCGACATGGCAAAACTTCACTGGGAAAAGGGAATTGATGTTGACGGACTTTCGTCTTTTCCGGAACTTTCCGCACTTCTGCTCTGGCCGTACTATCTTCATGGAAAGTACGTGCCGAATATTCCGGGACTTGAAAAAAAGCTGAGGGCGAACGTTCTGAAACTCGCGGAAGAGGGCAACACGCTGGCGTTCTTTTGGCTTGGCTGCGAGCAATGGTACGGAATGCAGTGTCCTGTTGATCGGGAAGAAGGCTTGAAGTGGTTCCGGAAAGCTGCGGAGACTGCGGAAGCAGACGAAAGCCGACCAAGCGTTCTGGCCAGCTTCTATTTTCTGGGGCGTGCGTATGATCTGGGGATCTCGGTCCCGAAAGACCGCTTGACGGCTCTGGAATTCTATCAGAAAGCAGACCGGACCGATCCGGCACTGGCCATGCTGGGGATGGCGTTTCTTCAGGGGGACGGAGTTCCGAAAGACGAAAAAATGGCGTTTTATCTTTTTGAAAGGTCGGCGGATCAGTGTATTGAAGGGGCGTACATGAAAGCGTACTGCCTGGAAAACGGCCTCGGCTGCGAAATGGATCGCTCATTGGCGTTGAAAGCGTACCAGAATGCACACAAACTGGAAGCGACCTACGTGGAAACATACGGGATCCAGCTGCTCCTTCGTTCCGGACTGAAAGAATTTTCATCCGGGCTCTATACGCAATGTACCCGCGAGCATCAGGGGATCGAAAACTGGAAAGAAGTCCCATTCCGCGCGCTCGAATTCCTGACTCACTCCGCGCTTTCCGATGACGAAGAGCCAGAGGAGGCTGATCCTGACGGCATCAAGTCAGACGGCATCAAGTCAGACGGCGTCAAGTCTGACGGCGTTCCGTCTCCGACCGAATAAACTCCGGATTTTCTGCAGGACGGCAGATCCTGTCTCCGGCGGAAAGTTCAAGTCTCCGGCAGATGGTCCATTTTCGGACTGCCGGTTTTTCTCCCTCATGCGAAAGGACCCCGACTATGCGAAACATTCTTTCCCGCCTGAAATTCCCTGCCGAGCAGAAATTTTTCAATATCTGCGCATTCTGCTTTTTTGCCGCAGGTTTGGGGCTGACTTTGACGGCGTCCGTGTATGCGCAGGATGCCGCGCAGGATCCTGCTGCCCCGCTTTCTGAGCCGTTTGCTGTTCAACGCTCCATTCCGCAGCCGATGCAAACGATCGAGGCGGAGCAGATCCTCGACAAAACGCCGATTTTTGGAGAGGGACCCGACTGGGACGCGAATGCCTTCACCGTCGCGATGCGCTTTCGTCCTCTGGGGCCCGGATCCGACCCGACCAGCGGAAACGGAATGCTTTTCATTGCCGGGAGCGGCTGGTTTGACGGATTCCGCGCGTACTATGATTATTCGCAGGGACAGAAAGTCCACTTTCAGATCGGCCGAGCCAAAGAACAGAGTGCGGTTCAGGTCGTTTCCCGATCCGCTCCGCCTTACGGTATCCTCTGCGATATGGTCTGCACCTACGATGGACGGATGCTTCGTCTTTACCTGAACGGCGAGCTGGAAGGCGAAACGGAGTTTACGGACGGACTGTCTCCCAAGCCGTCGCGTCTTTCGATCGGTTCCGGAAGCTACGGCGTCGGTTCCGTCAAGATGTTCGTGGACCGTGCGGAGTACTGGAACCGTGCACTGGACGCGGATTTTGTGAAGGCCAGATTTGCGGCGCATCCGAAAGAGGAGAAGGAGAAGATCGCGCTCTGGAACTCCTTTAATTTTACGGAAAAACTGGATGATTTCGACCGGCCGGTCCAGGAGCTTGAGAGATTGACGCAGATGGTCGAAGTACCGTACAGCCTGCACGAAACGCTTTTGAATCGCCTGATCTCGGATGGAAACTGGCAGAAAGCACTTCCGCGTCTCGTCCGGATGTCGCGGGACTGGATGGACCGTGAGGTTCCGGAAAACGAAACGCTCCCACAGGAAAATGCCCGGATCAGCGATGCGTTCACGCTCATTTGTGCGTGGGAAAAAGTTCCTGCCGGGCTGAAGACGGCTCAAACCACCGAAGTGAAGGACGTCCGCGAGAATTTTCTGAAAGCGGCATCCAAAGAACGTGAACTTTTGAAGAAGATCTTTGATTTTGATGCGCAGATGACGGAGCGTACGCGAAAGATCGAGGCGCAGACGGTCAAAAACTGGGAGACTCTCTGTTCCCGCCGTCCGGTGCAGGTCCGGAAATTCTGGCTTTCTCCGAATGGCTGCGATGAAAATCCGGGGACTCCGGAGCGTCCGTTCCAGTCGCTGAAAAAGGCCCTCGAGACGGCCGCCGATCTTCAGGAAAGAGGCGTTTCTTCCGAGATCTTCGTCCTTGACGGAACGTACCAGTGCCGCGAAACTGCCGAGCTTCTCCGCGACGCGCTTATTCCGGACCTCAAGGCGGTGATCCGAGTGCATCCTGTCGAGGGCGCAAAGCCGGTCTTCACGTTCGGGCAGGATCTTCGCGGTTTCCAGCCCGTCACGGACCCGGCGATCCTCCGCCGACTTCCCGAATCGGTCCACAGCCAAGTCCGCGTCGTTTCGCTTCTGCACAACGGAGTCGCCGATTTCGGCACGCTTGGCGACCGCGGATACCCGGTCATGGATCAAATGAAGCCGTGGACCGACCTTTACGTCAACGGCAAACCGATGCAGATCGCGCGCTACCCGAACGCCGGAGAGGACGACCTGCCGATCGGCGAAGTCGTCCCCGGTCCAAACTATTCCGAAAAGAATCCGGATACCGGAACGTTCCTCTGCGAGGATCCGCGTGTCGCCGGCTGGAAATGGACGGACGATCCGGCTTCGTCTGGAAGTCCCAGTTTGCTCAACGTGCCCAATGCACAGAGTGCCATCGTCGGGAACGACATCTGGGCGTACGGTCTCTGGCGGTGGGAGTGGGCCTCACATACGGTCCCGGTGAAGTCATTCGACCCGCAAACGAAGCTCCTCACGGTGGACGCACAGACCAACGGACGCTTTACGTTCCATTTCCTGAACGTCCTCGAAGAACTCGACCAGCCGGGCGAATACTATCTGGACCGCCGAAACGGTCTGATTTATCTCATCCCGCCGAAGGGGGTTGAGCTGGCGAATGCCCGCGTGGATTTCCCGCTGACCGCTGCATCTTTCCTCCGTCTGAAAAACGCGCAGAACCTCATTCTGGAGGGCCTTCACTTTACCTGCACGCGCGGAACGGCCGTCTGGATGGAAAACTGCGAGTCGGTCTATTTCAATCATGGGACGGTCTCCCGATGCGGTGTCCACGCTTTCGTCATGAATGACGGGCATGACTGCGGCGTTTACGGTTCCCGGATTGAATCGGTCGGTTCCTGCGGCGTCCGCGTTGCGGGTGGAGACCGCGACACTCTGGAACCGTGCCGTCATTTCGTCACGAACTGCTTCATCCGCGATTTCTGCAGGATCGACCGCTCGTATGCTCC
>CAZRGJ010000318.1:0-1188 GCA_964599445.1 uncultured Planctomycetaceae bacterium
CACCCCCATTTTTGGCAAAATTTTCCAATTTTCTTGAAAATTTTTCCTTTTAAAGAGATTTTTTCGACAAAATTTTTCTGTTTAGTGAAATATTTTCAGTCCAAACCGCATCTTTGCTATCTCTCACGCCAGCCGCGCATCGATCCAGAACGCGATTTCTATCCACTGAGAGCACCGAAAAGCCGCAGAAATACACAGAACGGGGAACAAGAAAAGCACGAAAAAACGGATCTTACGAAATGTTTTTTGAAATTCATGTCAGGAAAAATTTCCATTCTTTTTCGAGTGATTCTGTGCTTTTTTCTGTAATCTCAGTTGTAAAAAATTCCAGGCGTAAGAATTTTGGCTAAAGTTCCTACACGCGGCGGCACTCTGCGAGAGCCGTCTGGCTGCCCGTGAAGAGAATACGGCCATGAAGAGGGAAACATTTTGGAAATCGTTTCCCTCTCAGACACTCCCTTTAAAACTTGATATTTTGAAACTTTGATTTTTAAAGTATTCGTGTCTTTTGTGTTTAGAATTCTGCGCGTCTCTGCGCTTCTTTTTCAGACCCCCCGTTCTTTCGCCATTTCAGCGAGCGTTTCGCGGACGTTCGTGAGGAATTCGTCCACGTGCTGGCGTTCCTCAAAGCCCACGATCATGGTGTCGATCCCCGGCAGGCGCGTCACGGCAGCGGTCGATGCTTTGCGTCCTTCCGGAGTCCGGATCGTTCCTTCGCCGATGATCTTCATCGCGATGAGACCTTTCCCGTTCTTCTTCGCTTTTTCCACGAGCTTCAGGTTTTCTTCCCAGTTGCCGTCCATTTTCTTGTTTTCCGGGTTTAGACGCACATGCATGACGTCGATCCACGGCATCTCTGCCGCCATGTGTGCCGCGGCGAGCGAATGGCATGAAACGCCGTGCGCACGAATGACTCCCTGCTGCTTCAGCTTTTCAAGCGGCTCGAACTGGAACCCCATGACGTTCACCCACTCCGTATTGTGGATGCAGTGAAGCTGCACGATGTCGATGTAGTCCGTGCGCAGTTCCTTGAGGAAACGCGGAAGCAGCACGTCTGCGGTCGGGCGTTCTTTTTCCGGAACTCCGCCCGGCTGTGCCCAGATCTTGGTGCTCAGAACGTAGGAATCGCGCGGTTTGCCGGCCAACGCTTCCGCCACGATCTGGTGCGAGCCGTACATGTCGGCGCAG
>CAZRGJ010000318.1:1198-3992 GCA_964599445.1 uncultured Planctomycetaceae bacterium
AGAAACGGATCCCCTGATCATAGCAGTAGCGGATCAGATCGAGTGCTTTCGCTTTGTCCATGCGAGTCAGATTGCACTGACGGCCGCCGCCGCGGACTCCCGTTCCCAGACCGATGCGGGTCGCTTTGACCTGCGGGGTGAGCTGGAATTCCGCGACCGGATCTGCGGAAAACGGCATCGCGGCATAGAGAGAATTGAAGGTGGAAAGCATTCCAGCAGCGGCAGCTGACGCTAACGTATTTTCAAGAAACTGACGTCGTTTCATGGGTAGGCTCCTTTAATAAAAAGGGGAAATCGATTTAAACGGAGTAGGAAACAAACCGAAGCACATGCCGGCTTCGGACGAAATCAGGAAGAACCGCTTCCGTAGCCCCTCCTGAAAGGGCCGGGGCCAGGAATTTCACGTTTTCCTGATGCCCCGGAAGTTCACGAAAATCTGTGGTGCACCGGGTCAGTCTTTCATGACGTCTTTCAGTGCGGAGGCAAGACCGGCGATCCCCTGGATCTGGCTCGGAATGATGAGCTTGGTCGCTTTGCCGTCGGCGGCTTTGGCGAATGCTTCGAGCGACTTGAGCGTCAGGACCTGCTCGGTCGGATTCGCTTCATTGAGCATCCGGATACCGTCCGCGAGTGCTTTCTGGACCAGCAGGATGGCGTCCGCTTCACCAGTGGCTTCCAGAACCTGCTTTTCCTTTTCGGCCTGCGCCTTCAGGATCGCCTGCTCTTTTTCCGCTTCGGCACGGAGGATCTGCGCCTGCTTTTCGCCTTCGGCGATGAGGATCTCGCTTTTCTTGCGTCCTTCCGCCTGAAGGATCGCTTCACGGCGTTCGCGTTCCGCCTTCATCTGCTTTTCCATGGCGTCCTGAATGGCGGGCGGCGGCAGGATGTTTTTCAGTTCCACGCGATTCACCTTGATGCCCCATTTATCCGAGGCTTCATCCAGAATGCGCGTGATCTTGGAGTTGATATTGTCGCGGGAGGTCAGCGTGCCGTCGAGATCCATTTCGCCGATGATGTTTCGCAGCGTGGTCGCCGTCAACTGTTTGATCGCGAGGATCGGCTGATTCGCTCCGTACGTGAAGAGCTTCGCGTCCGTCACCTGGTAAAAGACGACCGAGTCGACCTGAATGGTCACGTTATCCTTCGTGATCACCGGCTGCGGATCGTAGTCCAGTACGTGTTCCTTGAGCGAGACCTTGTTCACGACGGAATCGATGAACGGCATCAGAATGTGAAGGCCTGCCGCAAGCGATGTGCGGTAACTTCCGAGGCGTTCCACGACGTAGACCTGCGTCTGGGGGACGATGCGTACGCAGTACGAAAGGAGGATGATCAGCGCGATAATGAAAGCCACCACAATGAAAATCACGATTTCTCCAAACATCTTGAATTCCTTTCTGTTGGATCTGAAACGTTCACGATTTTTTCATGCCGCCGGGCATGGTGAAAATCAAAAATTAAAAAGTCTGAAACTGGGAAGTCTGAGATCTGAAAATCCAAATTCCCCAAAAACAAAATTCGGGAACCAGTTCCGTAAAATTGCCGGGACGTGCTGTGTGCCAGATCATTCCCGAAAGGGCAAAGCGGTTTTTGTGCCGTCAATCGTTTTCCGCCGCTTCAAAAACAAAAAGCGTGACCCCTTCCACCCGCTGTACTTCAATGATACGATCCTCGGCGATCACGGTTCCGTCCACCGATCTGGCGGTCCACGTGAGTCCATTGACCTTCACGCGGCCTGTTTCGCGCAGATTGTTGACCGGTTCCAGCACGACGCCTTTCATTCCGATGAGGGAATCCACATTCGTTGCCGTTTCATGAATGCCGAGACACGATTTTGCAGTCGGACGGACCAGCAGAATGGTGACGGTTGCCGTTCCCGCAAAGATCACGAGCTGGTAAACGAACGGGACGCCGAAAAAAACGGACACGAAGGCCGCAAGCGCACCGAGAACGAACCAGATCGCGATCAGGCCGGCCGTGATCGCTTCCACGATAATGCACAGGACAGTCAGGACTGCCCAGAAAAGCAGATCTCCCGTAACGGACAGATTTTGAGAGGATTCGAAAAGGTTTTCCATAAAGTTTTCCATAAAAGCTCTCCCTGGCTAGGCGAACAAATGCATCAAAAAAGCAGACTTCATCTCTCTATTTTATTTTATCCGGGAGTTTTAAAATTTCAAGCGTTTCGACGGTTTTTTTGATGAATTTTTTATAAAAAAAGGAAATTTTGCTGTTCGGAGAAATAATTGACTGAAATTTGTGGTGGAATTCGGGAAAAATCGCTCCGCCCCCCCTTGCGTGAAGTCGCTTCAGGTTTAAAATACAGATTGGAAAATCGTCATTTTTCGGGAGGTTCTCCCGCGTTTCATTTTTTCATTTTTTTGAGGAATCCATCATGCGCTGGACACAGACGCTCATTACGACCCAGAAAGAAGCTCCGGACGGAGCAAAGATCCCCAGTCACATTCTGATGCTTCGCGCCGGTCTCATCTCGCAGGCCATGGCGGGTGTGTATGCCTACCTGCCGCTCGGTCTGAAATCGCTCCGGAAGGCGGAAAACATCGTGCGTGAAGAAATGAACCGCGCCGGTGCCGTCGAGCTGCTCATGAGCGCACTGACCCCGCAGTCCCTCTGGGAACAGACTAACCGGGTAGAAGCGTTCGGAAATGTGCTGATGAAATTCAATCTGAACCGTGCCGGGACCAGCACCCCGGTCGCTCTCTGCCCAACGCACGAAGAGCCGATCACCGACATCGTGTCCCGCTATATTTCGAGCTACCGTCAGCTCCCCAT
This sequence comes from uncultured Planctomycetaceae bacterium, assembly GCA_964599445.1. Classification (GTDB taxonomy): domain Bacteria; phylum Planctomycetota; class Planctomycetia; order Pirellulales; family Thermoguttaceae; genus RGIG3701. The sequence goes on from CAZRGJ010000318.1 coordinate 3,992, forward strand.
C
>CAZRGJ010000319.1:0-3986 GCA_964599445.1 uncultured Planctomycetaceae bacterium
GACCGTAATGAAGCGGTCTCCCCAGCGGTCATCGCAGAATGTATTGTTCAGCGCGAACATGGCGTCGGCGAGATTTGGATGCATGGCGAGCAGGTAACGGGCTTCTGCGGACATTTTTGCCATCAGAAGCGAGGCGGAGATCCCTTTTCCGGAAACGTCTCCCAAAATCACCGCGAGACGTCCGTCCTGAAGCGGCACGTAATCGAAATAGTCGCCTCCCAACTGCCGGGCAGGGGAATAGTAGTCGAAGAATTCGTAGCCGTTGACGCTCGGCTTCATCGCGGGGAGGAAACCCTGCTGGACCTTGTGCGCGACGTTGAGTTCCCGACGGATCGACGCTTCCGCCATTGCACTTTCCATCAGCTGCGCATTCCGAACGGCGACGGTCGCCTGGTTCGCGACGCTGGCGAGGATCTCGAGATCTGAAGAGGTGAATTGACGCATCGTTGTCGCGGCATCGATCTGCAGGACTCCGATCGCGTTTCCATCGATGCCGACCAGCGGAGCACACATCATTGAACGGATCGGCGAGTGGGAGATGCTCTGCGCCATGTCGAAGCGGGAATCCTGCGCGGCATCGGCAGAAAGGATCGCCTGACCGGTCGAAATGACATTCTGGAGGATCGTTCTGCTCAGCCGGACCTCGTCATTGTTCGGATTTCGCTGTTTGAGTGCTTTGGGGACCAGAATATTCGTATTCGGTTCCCGAAGTACGATGATACCGCGGTCCGCCTGGGGAAAAATGACGAAAAGACTGTCGAGGATCCGCATCAGGACCTCTTCCACCTGTACCGCTTCGCCGAGATGCCGGCCGATCTCGACCAGTGCACGCAGTTTGACTTCCGCACTGGCCATCGTCTGACCAAGGGCGTGTTTCTGACGCAGCATGTCGAACGTCGCCATGTACGACGACTGATCTTCCGACCCCATGTCGGCGATCTTTGCCTGAAATTCCTCGATCCCGCCCGTTTCGTGTTCGCGTCCGTCCGCGTAGAAGTAGAGGACGATACTGCAGACCTGGATCCTGTCTCGATGATTCAGCCGCGTCGGTTCCAGGACCGGCCGATTGTTCAAAAGGGTACCGTTTCGGCTTTTCAGATCCTCAATGTACCAGTCGCCGCCGCGTCGGAAAATACGCACATGCCGTCGGCTCACCGAAGCTGCATCGAGCTGGATCTCGCAGTCATGAGCACGTCCCAGCGTATAGGACGATTCGTTAAGAGGAAAGGTCTTCCCCGGTGCAAATCCTTTGATCAGCCGCAGCAGTGCCATGAGGTCCCCCGATTTTTTCGAAGAGAAAAGGAAAAACTTTCAAAAAAACACGAAATCACTTCCACTATAAACTTTTCCGCCTGAAATGTCAAGGAGTCTTTCCAAAATATTCGCGTTTTTTTCTCAAAAACCGGTCTTTTTCACCGTTTTTATGGAAATGCCGGTTTTTCGTGAAGATCCGTTTCATGAAATTTGGAAAATTTCCCTCTTCTTTTAAAATTTCGCCCCCCTCCCCCTTGAAAATTTGCGCGAACGTGCGATAATACGATTTAATTGATATTTTTCTATCATTTCACTTGGATCCTACGGAAGGAACGAAGTCATGAAATCTTGCGTGTTGGCGTATTCCGGCGGCTTGGACACCTCGGTGCTGCTTGGATGGTTGATGGATGAAGGTTTTGAAGTGCACGCGGTCTACGTGGACGTCGGACAGCCGTGCGAAAACCGTCAGGCGATCATCGACAAAGCGTTGAAGATCGGTGCGAAGACGGCCCGTATCGTGGACGTGCAGAATGAATGCTGCCGCGATTTCGCATTCCCGATGATCCAGTGGCAGGCGAAGTATGAGGGGATCTATCTTCTCGGTACGTCCATTGCCCGGCCGATCATTGCGCGTGCGTGTCTGCGCGTTGCTCATGAAGTCGGTGCGAAGTATTTCGTGCACGGCGCAACGGGCAAAGGAAATGACCAGTGCCGTTTCCAGCTGGCTGCTGAAGCTCTGGATCCGGAGATCGAGATCATCGCTCCGTGGCGTATGGAAAAATTCCGCAATCAGTTCCCCGGCCGTACGGAACTTCTGGCGTACTGTGAACAGAAGAACATTCCGGTCAAAGCCAGTGTGAAGAAGCCGTACAGCTCCGACGAAAACTGCTTCCACATCAGCTATGAAGCTGGCGATCTGGAAGATCTGAACGTCTGCGGCGTCAAGATCGTCGATTTCGGCATGGGGGTCTCTCCGAAAGAAGCACCTGATGCGGAAGAAGAGATCACGATCAAGTTCGTGGAAGGTAATCCGGTCGCGATCAACGGCGAAGAACTTTCCCCGATCGACATCGTGCGCAAGGCGAATGAGATCGCCGGCCGCAATGGTATCGGACGCATCGACATGGTGGAAAACCGTTTCGTCGGCATGAAGTCCCGCGGTGTTTACGAATCCCCCGGCATGACGCTCCTCTACACGGCGCACCGCCAGCTTGAGAGCCTCTGCATGGACCGTGATTTGACGCACCTGCGCGATATGCTTGCGCCGGAAGTGGCTGAAATGATCTACTATGGTTTCTGGTACCATGCGAAGATGGATGCGCTTCTCGCGTTCATCAAGCAGGCGCAGAAAGTCGTGACGGGCGAAGTGAAACTTCTGCTCTACAAAGGGAACATCGACGTGGCCAGCCGTCAGAGCCCGAATTCGCTGTACGACGAAGGGATCGCGACGATGGAAGGCGGCGGAAGCTACAATCAGACGGACGCCGAAGGTTTCATTCGTCTCCAGAGTCTCCCCGGCCGCGTTCAGGGACAGCGTCATCCGTGGGGCAAAGACTGAATTTCCCCATAAGCTGCTGAGTCGGTCATGTTCGGCTCAAAGATTTTGAATTCAGACGCCTTTCCATTGGGAGAGGCGTTTTTTTCGTTTCATTCGGGGCGGATAGACGCTGAAATTCACTGATTTTCAAACATGAAAAAGACGGCAGCCGCAACGAAAAGCCATTGAAAGAGAAGGTCGTAAAACAGCGGAGGAATACGCAAATAAGGAAGTTCACTAAAATCTGTCCCAACCGTGTACTGCCGGAAACAGGAGCACCATAGGATGCCGTAAAGCGGCGAGAGCAGATTATGGAAAAAGATAAACACCAGCGGCTCTGCAGCAGAAGACGATATTCCGCGCATCCAGCTTTCCAGAATCAGACATAAAAGCATCATCAGCTGCCAATGTACGAGATACCAGAAAGTACGTCTGTTCAACCCGCAATAAATATCTTCCGGATCGCCGTCTCCCCAATATCCCGCACCGTACAAATAGTATCCGATCCCCTGAGGCTCTTTCCCTGTGATGCCGGATAAATTTTTCCGAATCAAAAATCCTGCCAAAATGAGCATGAACGATCCCATCACAAACGGCCGAAGCCATATTTCTCCAGGAACAAACAGGCAAACCGGCAGTATTCCCCAAAGCGAAAGCGTTCCGGCATATACCAGCATTAAAAGAATCGAGCGTCTCATTGAGGGCATATCTCCATTCCGGTCCCGGATCCTAATTGTGTTTTGAAGGTTTCAGGACCCGGCATTGGACTTGCAGATTGGTACCGTCCTTAAAAAACGGTTCATCCGGCAATTACGTACCAAACAGGAGCCGATTTTACCACTGAGTTCACAGAAGGACCGCGGAAACACACTGAAAAAAGGGAGAGAGATCCCGGACACGAAAATTCCCCCAAAACGTGAAAAGACTCAAATGAATTTCTAAAAAAATTAAATATTCACACGATCTGTTTTTTTCGTGTTTTTTGCATTAAAATCTGTGTCTTTCTGTGAGTTTTCAGTGTCTTCTGTGGTAGAATTAGTACTTCGTTGCCGGATGAACCCATTTTTTATGGAAATTTTCTTGAGGAAGTAATTGCAAATTCCTTGAATATAGTACAAAATAATCGCAGACATGGTTTTCACTGTCTCTCGATAGGCAGTTTCCGGAAGAAGTAGCTTATGGAGGTTAATTTATG
>CAZRGJ010000320.1:0-3673 GCA_964599445.1 uncultured Planctomycetaceae bacterium
ATCGTAGAGGCAGAGGCAGAAGTGCCAACGTAAACGCAGGCGTCGGGGTGTGCCGGCGTCTGAAACGCAGGCGGCGAAACGGTACGGACGGCTGAGATTTTCGGCTGAAGGTCCCACGCGCGATTTCACCCTGCGGGAGAAATCTGGCTGCCCGTTATGCCGCGGCGTTCGTGAGGGAGAAACATCTTGAACGTTGTTTCTCCCTCAGACTTCCTCTTCAAGAACTTTTTGATGTTTTTGTGTATTTTGAATATTTTTTGTGCCTTTCGAGTTTCTTAGAAGAAAACCTGCCCTGCTATTTTTCAGGCTCGAAACCTTCCGGCAATGAGAGCCATTCCGAAGAAAGCTGACCGGCGATAAACTTGTAGTCTGCCGACGGATTCAGATACCAGAGTCCGTTTTCCGGAATGATGATCCCGCCGAAAAAGAGCGTTTCGCCGATCTCCGCATTCACTTCCGCAAGCCGTTTCTGAAGGGCGGCCGCTTTGCGTTCCGTTTCGTACGCGGAGGCTGTGATCCCTTTTTTCGTGTCGAAAATGCCGATGCGTCCGTCTCGAAATTTTACGATCCAGTCCGGATAGAAAAGGCGGTCTTTTTCCTGAATTTCATACCGGACGGCAAACGCTTCCTTCCCGGAATCCGCGTTTTTGTGCCACCATTCGACCTCTTCACACTCATCCAGAAAACGCACGAACGCCAGTTCATTTTCGCGGCCCGCATACTCTTTTCGGAGGTAAAAGTCCTTCCAGAGGCAGCGTCTGGTTTCAATGCGTCCGAAATCTTCCGTAAATTCACAGACTCGCGGAACACGGAAGGTCTCGGCTTTGCGTTTTACGCTGTCCTGATGCCGTTGTTGGCGGTACTCTTCCAGTTTTGGGCGGTACTCGCGCAGACCGCGGGTAATGGCATGGCGAAAAACGCTGTTTTCCTTCTTTCGGATGTCGTTGATGAAGATCCGGTAGTACGTATCGCTTTCGGCATTGAGCCGCTTTCCGAGCCACGACCGAAGCGTGGACTTGAACGGACTCCACGAACGTGCGATATTCGTGACGCGGGTCTCATCGCTGCTCTGTTCGCTAAGGAGCTTGGAGCAAAGCAGCGTGAAGGTCTTCTCCACGTCGTTGGCGGAAACTTCAAAGTCGGTTTCCCGTCCTTTTTCGGAGACTTCCGTCCGAATATCGTCGAAATTCTCGAATTCCGCGTCCACGATCAGGCGATTCGTCAGCCGGGGAGCCAGATCGATCCCTTTGGTTTCCAGTTTTTCGCGCATACTTTGCGGGAATCCCAGATCTTCGATCCCGAAAAACCGGTCGAACGACTCGTGCATACTTCGCGAGAAGGTCCGGTAATCGCCCAGGTCGCCGTAATCCGCGCGGGGAATGAAGTCGCTTTTCAGGGCTTCGTGCAGGATAAATTCACGTTCAAAACGGTTTTCCGTCTCGTAAACGAACGGTTTGTTCGTGCTGTCCTGCTCCGGAACGTGGACTTCGTCGCGGCGGTAATTCGTGAAAAGGTACCCGCGGCGGAGCATCGGCGAGCGGGCGTAAAGCTCCTTTTGCCCCGGTTCCGGCATTCGAAGGATCCGTCCGAGCGTCTGCGTGTAGAACGTGCTGGATTTGATCTCGCGGTACATGACCAGAACGTGGGCGCGCGGGCAGTCCCACCCTGTGCCGGCAGCCTGCTTGAAGAGCATGAAATTGACTGGGGAATCGGGCTGTTCGATGAACTCCATGTTCTCCTTCCGTTTGTCGAACCAGTACGCGATCCGGGACTCCGGAACACCGCGGCTGCGCAGGAATGCCGTCACGACGCTCTCTTTCGTCGGAACCTCCTGTTTCAGAAGGTCCTGATCGTCATTCGGCAGCTGGATGAGGACCAGCGGATTGACGTTTCGGCCCAGTTTTCGGAATTCACGCCGCAGATCCGACTGCCGCGCCATGGCGAGATCCAGAAGGACTTCGTCGAGATTTTCTCCCGCGTGCCGAAGAAGGTCTTCTTCCGTCTGACAGACGATCCGATCCTTGATCAGACCCGCCTGAACGACTTCTTCACGCTTGACCCGCACATACGCGGCCGTCTCGTCAAGGCATTCTTTCTGCGACGGGATCCGGCTCGGCGTCGCGGAGACTTCCAGCACGATGCGCGGACGCATGGGATCGATGACGTCGCGCCGTGCGGACTCCGTCACGTTTTTGTGGCTCTCATCGATGACCAGAATGATCTCCCGACCTTCCGCGTGCGTATTTTCAAGCACATCCTCGAAATAGAACCCCGTTTCTTTCCTCTGAAATTCATCTTCCGGACGGCGGTTGCGCCGATTCTCCGCCTTGCGCGAGACCAGTTTCTGCCAGTTCAGAAAAAGGACCGCGTTTTTCGGAAGCACGCCGAGTTTCAGGTCCTGGATCGTCAGGAGCCGATTCTCTTCATTCGGGGTGAAATACTCCCGAAACTTCGTGCGGCTCTGCTCGGCAAGATCCTCCGAAAACGTGATCCAGATCCACGCTTTGTCCTGGTCCCAGTCCGGCTGATGGTTCATCTCGCGAATAAAATTCGTCACCATGAACGTTTTCCCGCTCCCCGTCGGAGCCTGAAAAACCAGTTCCGCTCTTTTTGCCGGAGAGTGCCAGAGTTTTTTGAAATGATGGACCAGAAGCGAAACGGCATCTTTCTGAAAATCTAATGGATTCATGCTTTCCCCCTTTATTTCTGGATCGTGCGGTAGATCTCAAGGATCGGCTGCGGAATGGATTTTACCTCAATGTTCGGCATCTCCTCAAACATCGACTCGAATTCCTCGCCGTTACTCCAGCTGAACAGGTACGCCGAGACCTTTTCCGCCGTCCGCGCGTACTCCTTTACCTGACGTTCAAACTCGTCCAGTCCCTCAATGTCCATTTCAAAATAGATCGCCGTCACCCGCTTTTTCTCTGTCGAATCGGCAAATATCTGAAACGTCTCCGTCCGCGTCTGCTCGAAAAGCGTATTCTCCCCCATCGCCAGCAGATACCCCGCCTTGCACGCAAGTTCGATCCGGTCCGCGTCCAGTGCCCGCGCCGGAGGATTCTTCCCGACGAATGCCGTCCGGTAGTATTTCAGCGAGTTCCCAAGCCCCGGAACCTGCTCCCCCTTCGGATTTTCGTAACCCTGTATCACGCGCCGATTCCGCTCGTACGTTACGTTCTCGCAGATCCCGTTCTCATCCAGCTGCACCAGAATGCACTGCCGATTCCCGCCGTCCTCCTCGTTCAGCTTCATCACCGCGTGAAGCGTCGTCCCGGAACCTGCGAAAAAGTCAAGGATGGTGGAGGATTTTTGAGCCGAAGCCATCTGTATAAGTAATTGAATCAAATCAACGGGTTTAGGGTATGAAAAAAGATCTTCTCCCAGAATTGATTTTAAAAGTGCTGCTCCCGTACTATTATTTATTGAGTCTATCCATGAAACAAATGGTTTCGATTTTCTTGAATCTGATTCATAAATTTTTTCATATGGAATGAATTCGCCATTCTTTTTTTTTAATTCGATCAATCCTGAATCCATATTAGCCTGCATTGTTTTTTTTCCCCAGCGCCAACATCCTTCTTCACTTTTGGAAAGCATTGGAAAAATTTCAATGTCACTTTCGTCTATTTTCATAGTAGAAAATTGCTCTGTTAAACGGTTAAAATAAATT
>CAZRGJ010000320.1:3683-3984 GCA_964599445.1 uncultured Planctomycetaceae bacterium
GATCTGTTCTTCTGCTATTATCCCCCCACTTTCTTAAAAGTTGTGTATTAAACGCATTTCCATCCTTATCGATATATGGGAATTTTCCTTCTTCTTTCTCTGCACGTCCTGCTATATATCGCGTGGTACATTTAGCATAACACAAAATATACTCGTGAACGACTGCAAAATGTTTACTATCCTGCCTGCCTCCGGTTCCTTTCCTTGGAAGTGTCGTAATATGATTATCTTCCCCGAACACCTGATCGCACAGGAGTTTGAGATTTGCCTGTTCGTTATCGTCGATGGAGATGAAAATGAC
>CAZRGJ010000321.1:0-3959 GCA_964599445.1 uncultured Planctomycetaceae bacterium
ATTCCAGGCGGGCGGCGGGATCCTCATCGGCGACGAAATGCTCTGCCGTGCTCTGAAAGCGGACATTCTCGTGCCGGTCAATACCGTGGTGCGGCCGAAGATGGACTCTCTGGAAGAAGTCGACAAAATGGCGCAGAGCTGGGTCGACACGAAGGCGCAGGAATTCACGCGTCAGGCGAAAGAGACTTCGATCGCCAACGTCGAAACGCTGCGCAAAGCCCTCGATCCGTATTTCCTTCCGCGTGCGGACAGTTCCAGCCCGGAACTCTTCACGTTTGCGCGTCAGTGGGAGGGCGTGGACTACCTCTTCGTCATCAATGACCGGCGCACGTTCGGCGACTACGTCGGACAGTGGGGCCTCACGATGGAGAAAGGCCTTCCGTTTGAGGGATCCGCGACGATGGAGGACTCGAAAAAAAAGATCCGGGCCGTCTATGAACTTTCCCGCGGCGGCGAGATCCCGTTCACGCGGACAGAGGACGGCTCGCGCGTTCAGGTCCCGCTGAAGTACGAGACGAACGACGGCCGGCTTCTGCTTTTCCTGAAGTCGAAGATCGCATCTCTGGACGTGAAGGCTCCCGCGAGTCTCAAACGGGGCGAGGTCTGCCGCGTGGAACTGCGGATCCTCGACGCGGACGGAAAACCGGTCCACGCGCTCCTTCCGGCCGAGATCCGTCTTTTCGACGCGAACGGGAATGAGATCGACGGAGCCGGTTTCGTCTGCGCGAAAAACGGAATCTGCACGCTTGAGATCCTGACGAACCGGAACGACCCGGCAGGCGGCTGGCGTCTCTGGTGCCGTGACCGTGCGTCAGGACTCACAAAAGAGTTCCAGATTCCGGTTTCAAACTGAGTGAACCTCAAAGAGCGTCAGGAAGGGCCGGGCTTCTGACGCTTTTTTGAGAATTTTGCCAAAACCCGGACGAAAAAACACAGAGAATATGAAAAAGCGGAAATTCACCCCCGACTTTGCGCAAAAGTCCCTTTGACTTTTTTGCCGATTTGTTTTATACTGAAAAATCAAGAGGGAGATTCTGCGTAAATTTTCCCACATCAAGCCTTTAAATCAGGAGAAAAACTCATGAAAAAGATCCTTTCGATCCTTTTTTTGATCTGGTCCGTCGGTCTGCTTCAGGCTGCGGATTCGATGAACGTAACGGTAAATGCCGGGAAAAAGCTCAACGATATTGACGAGCGCGTCTACAGTCATTTCCTCGAGCACATCTACAATTCGTGCAATGGCGGACTTTGGGGCGACCTGGTCTGGAACCGTTCCTTTGAGGCAGGAACTGCGAATGAGTGGAACGTGGAAAACGGCACACTGACGCAAAAGTCCAGAAGAGGAAACCCTAAGTTCGTATTTGGTGACGAAAAATGGACGGACTATGAACTGACCTGCGATGCCGTCAAGCAGGGCGGTGCGGAAGGATTTCTTCTCATGTTCCGCGTTAAGGGCGAGAATTTCTACTGGGTGAACCTTGGCGGCTGGCAGAATGTGCGCCACGGTGTGGAACGTAATGCCGCCGCGAATGCGAACCGCATTGCCGTGAATGCCAACGTTCTGAAGTTTGAGCCGATCAAGGAAAACACAGTCTACCGTCTGCGTCTGCGCGTCGAAAAGAACCATTTTGAGCTTTTCATCAACGGTGAAAAAGTCATTGATTCCGTCGACGGTACGCTTACGACAGGTGCGGTTGGTCTGGGAACCTGGGAAACTGCGGCGAGCTACTCGAATATCTGTGTCAAAGACCTCAACGGCAACGTTCTGCTCAAAGGTGTTCCCGCTGTCAGTGGTTCCGCCGCTCCTGCGCAGGTCCGCTACTGGGACGTGACCGGAATTTCAGAACTGAAGGCCGGCGGCGCACGGAACAGTGCGAAATTCATTCGCTGGTACGCCGACGGAGCGCTCCAGCAGAAAAACTATGCTTTCGAAAAGGGCGAAAATTACGATTACTCTTTCTGGACCCGCGGTAATGGAAGTGTTTCCTTCATGGGGCAGAAATTCAGCGTCAACGCCGACAAATGGACGAAATTCACTGGCACTTTCCAGGTCGCTGAGAGCACGAAAGACGGTAAACTCGCCCTTGAGATCCTCACGGATGACGGCAAAACGCTCGATCTGGACCAGCTCTCCGTGACTCCCAGAACGTGGAAGGAAAAGTACTCCGGTTTCCGTCCTGACCTTCTGAAGGCGATCCAGGACATTCAGCCCGAACTGATCCGCTGGCCGGGGGGATGCTATGCGTCGGCCTATCGCTGGAAGTCCGGCATTGGTCCGCAGGATGACCGCTGCGCGTACCCGATCGAACTGTGGAACGACGTCGATACAAACTCCTTTGGGATCGACGAATTCATCAAACTCTGCGAAAAGACCGGTGCCGAACCGCTCATGGTCGTGAACATCGGAACGAAACAGTGGACGCGGACTGCAGGGATCGAAAACGAGAAGATCGACTGGCTCACGGAAGTCTGCGAGTGGGTCGAGTACTGCAATGGCCCGGTGACCTCCAAATGGGGGGCGGTCCGCGCGAAAAACGGCCATCCGGAGCCCTACGGCGTGAAGTACTGGGAGATCGACAATGAGGTGCATGGCGGTTTCACTCCAGCAGAAGAGTACGTCCGCATCATTAAGGAACTGGTCCCGCGCATGAAGGCGGTCGATCCGTCCATCACCATCATTGCGTGCGGTTCCTGGATGGGAAACAAAACGGCTTGGGACTGTGCCGTGATGGAAGGTGCCGCGCCGTATTTCTCCTTCCTCTCCACGCATCGATACGATAATCCGGATGGTTTCGCCGTCAATCCGTACGAAAACCAGCGTTTCTTTGAATCCCGCGCGAAGATCATTCAGGGGGCCGAAAATCCGAACGTCGGAATGTTCGACTCGGAGTGGAACGCGCAGAGCACGGACTGGCGCACCGGTTTGCACGCCGGCGGTATCCTGAACTGCTTTGAAACGGTCGGCGATACGCTTAAGATCGCGGCTCCGGCTCTCTTCCTGCGCCACACCAGTGCAGGACGTTCGTGGGATAATGCGTTCGTGAACTTCGACCATACCGGCTGGTTCCCGGGTCCGAATTACGTCGTCATGAAACTCTGGCGTGAACACTACGCGCCGAATCGCGTGGAACTCCTCTCTGTTTCTGCGGCACTTAACGGCGAGAATCCGATCGTGAATGCCGTCGCGACGCGTTCGGCTGACGGAAAGAAAGTTTTCGTCAAAGTCGTGAACAATCAGCGCGAAGATGCCGTCATGAACGTGAAGCTCAACGATGTGAAGGTTCTTTCCGCGAAAGCTCTGACCGTCACGCCGGAATTGGCTGCGGGCGAAAATGCCGACGCGAAGCTCCAGAAGCGCAACACTCTGGACGCTCCGAACGCGATCTCGCCGAAACCGTTGGCAGTCAAAGGTACCGGAAATCAGCTGAGCGTCCTCCTGCCGTCGCTTTCCGCCACGGTGATCGAGGTGAGTGTCGAGTAAATTCCATTTCATTTCACGGTTTCGGCAGTTCGTCCTGATGGGAAAATGCTCTGTTTTCCATTTGTTTTTCAAAACGGCATCGGGAAGGTCTGCCGGAACCCGTTTTTTCAGGAGAAATGCATGAATATTCCGCAGCTGAAAGAATCGGTCTGTGCCGCCAATCTTGACCTTGTGCGTCATGGTCTGGTGACGCTTACCTGGGGAAATGTTGGGGAGTGGACCGACGACGGCGATGCGCTGGTCATTAAACCAAGCGGAGTGCCGTACGAGAAGCTCACGCCGCGTGAAATGGTGGTCGTTGCCCCCGACGGTACGATTCTGGAAGGGACGAATCAGCCGTCCTCAGACACGCCGACGTATCTGGAGGTCTACGCCTTTTTCCGGCAGAAATTCCCTTTCCTTCGCGGAATGGTCCACACGCACAGCACGTCGGCGACGGCGTGGGCGCAGGCACGGCGGGAAATTCCGTGTCTCGGAA
>CAZRGJ010000322.1:0-3953 GCA_964599445.1 uncultured Planctomycetaceae bacterium
CTTTCATCGGCTGCTTAACAAAATTTGTTTGTTTTTTGAGTGAACACGCTCTAGCCCTTGCCGTTGGGGGAATAACTGCTGCGTGTATCAAACTCGCTGCGGTCTGGCCTGTATTAAAAACCGCAATTCTTGCAATTAACCCAGTATGGGCAGGGCTGGCAGTTGTGATCGCAGGAGTGACACTTGCGATAGATGCTTATATTCGGTCGATCGGCAAGGCGGAGCAGGCAACCTCCGATTTCCTTGACCAACAGCTGAAACCGCATCAGGAACGGATCCGGAAATTTGAGAACCGCATGAACACAGCGCGGGAAGGCGTTCAGCAGGGGCTGGATTCCGCCAAGACATGGCGTTCTGAAGATGAAGCCCAAAGGAAAGAGGAGAAAGCCGCGCTTCCGGAACACGTCAAGGAACTTCAGGCACTGGATAAAGAACTGGAATCACGTCAAAAAGTGCTTGAAGAAGCCGAAAAAGAGCTTGATGTCCTCCCGGGAAAACAGTGCCATTTCCCAAAAGAAAGCCAAACGCCGGGAAGAGGAGATCGCACGCGAGAGAGAATATTTGAACATCTGGTATCGTGAGAAATCGCAGGTAAAAAAAGACCTTTTCCAGGGAGTGTCCGGGAAAGCGTCAAAAAAATGAAATGCCCCCCTGTCTTTTTTATAGAAATCTGGTATAATGAATCATATTTTTACTGGAAGTGCAGGGGGATGTATGGAAAAAAACATTTCTGTGAGTCAATTGCCGGCGCCTTTGCAGGAATTTTACGCCGTCATTCAAAGTGAACTGATCGAAGTGGAAGGTCTGCTCAAGGAGTTCCTCCAGAGTGAAAGTCCCTTCATTCATCAGGTCGCGGAGCATGGATTTCGACTTGGCGGGAAACGGATGCGTCCAGCCCTTCACCTTCTTTTTGCCCGAATGACGGGGCCGATCCTTCCGATCCATCACGTCATCGGCGCGGTGCTGGAGACGATCCACACGGCCTCGCTCGTGCATGACGACATTCTGGACGACGCGCAGCAGCGGCGGCATCTTCCGACCGTCAATGCCGTCTGGAACAATGAAACGAGCGTTCTGATGGGCGACTTCATGGTCGCGCGGGCAATGCTGGCCGTCGCGCAGCTCAATGACCTTACGGTGAACCGGATCGTGGCGGAAACCAGCTGCCGGCTCTGCGAAGGAGAGATGCGTCAGGTTGGTTCCCGCGGACGGTTTGACCTTACGGAAGACGAATACGATGCGATCATTACGGGAAAAACCGCCGCGCTGTTTGAGTGCGGATGCCGGCTCGGCGTGCTCTGCGCCCTGAAAAAGGAGGCGGATGCTTCCGAAACCGGCGAGACGGTCCTTCTGGACGACCCGCGGATCGCGAGTGCCGCGTGTTTCGGCCGACATCTCGGTATGGCGTTTCAGATCGCGGACGATCTGCTCGACATTCTCGGCGACGAGGCTCAGATGGGGAAGACACTCGGTTCTGATCTGGCGAAACAGAAACTGACTCTCCCGATGATCCGCCTTTTCCATGCGATGGATCCCGCAGACCGCGCGGCACTGGAGGACGAGATCCGAAATCGTCTCGAAACCGCTACGTATGTGAAGATCCGCGCTCTGCTTGAGGAATTCGGCATCTACGATTCCGTGCGGGCGTCGGCGGTCGGACACATCCGCGCGGCAGTCGAGTGTCTGGACGTTTTCCCGGATTCAGATGCAAAACGGGCAGTCACGGGCTTTGCTGACTATGCGATCCAGCGTCAGCAGTAGTTCCAAAGTGCATAGAAATCCTGGTAAAATGAACTCTGGAAAATGAAAGAGAGAGAAACAGAATGCGCGTTTCTCTCTACTCTCTCTTTTTATGAATCCTGCGTTTTTCTTGTCAGATATTTAGTCTTTCCGCCTCTTCATGGCTCCGTGATCCGCGGAAACCGGGCGCGGAAATACCATCCTGTTTAGACTTGCGGTCCCCCGGTTGAAATTTTTTGGAGAATCTGATAAAATGGAAGGATCGAAAGTGAACGTTCCCATTTTGAAAGGAAAGACCATGCCTACAGATCGACGCGATTTTCTCAAAAAGACGGCCCTTTTGACCCTGGGGGCCGCATTGCCGAATGTTTTGGAGTCCGCTTCTGCGAAAAGTGCGGGAAAGAATGTGCTTCCGGACGTCTCATGGCGAAAACTGCCCCGGTGGCGCGGATTCAATCTGCTGGAAAAATTCAACGGCAGAAACCAGCGTTTCGTTGAGGACGATTTCCGCATGATCCACGATCTGGGATTCAATTTCGTCCGTCTTCCGATGGACTACCGAATGTGGATCACGGACGGCGATTGGCGGAAATTTGATGAAAAAACGCTCCGCGAGATCGACGAAGCGATCGAGTGGGGGCAGAAATACGGGATCCACACGATGGTGAATTTCCACCGTGCGCCGGGCTACACCGTGGCGAAACCGCAGGAAGAAAAACTCGTGTGGGAAAGTGAAGAAGCACTGGACGTCTGTGCCCTCCACTGGCGGACGTTCGCGAAACGGTATGCCGGGATCCCTGCGAAAAATCTGAGCTTCAATCTTTTCAATGAGCCGTCGAATGTGGAGATCGCCCCTTTCATGAAAGTTCACCGGACGCTCTGTGAGGCGGTCCGTGCGGAGGATCCGAAACGTCTGATCGTCTGCGACGGAATGTCGTGGGGAACGAAACCGACGATGGAACTTGCGGAACTCCAGGTCGCGCAGGCAACACGCGGCTACATGCCGATGGAGATCTCACACTATCGCGCTTCATGGGTGGGAGAACAGCTCCGCGATATGAAAGACCCGCCGCAGTGGCCGAGCGTTCAGGCTTCCGGCGGCACGATCTTCTATCCGGGAAAGGGCGGGATCCGCGAAGATCAGAAAACGCCGACCATTTTCCGTCTGGCTCCACGGTGCGGAGCAGGGCAATTCCGCGTCCGGATCCGTCAGGTTTCGTCTTTTGCACATCTTCTTGCGGAAGCCGTAGATACAGATGGAAACGTGACGCGCACGCTTTTCGACCGCGAATACCATCCGGGGCCCGGAACCGGCGACTGGGTCGAAGTCGTTCATAAACCGGAATGGAACTGCTTCCAGAATATCTACCATAAAGACGAGGTTTTCGAAGTTCCCGCAGGCACGGCTGCCGTTCAGCTCCGCGTAACGTCCGGCGACTGGCTGGCGATCGAAGAAGCTGCCTTCCGATGCGATGCCGTACCGCAGGAGGTCGTGCAGAAAGTCTCGAGCGACTGGAGTTCCCCGGCAATGGAGATGCGGTTCTGTATCCAGAACGGCCGCGGTTTCTGGGACGGCATGGAAAAACGGGACACGCAATGGCATTGGAATGAGTACGTGAAACCGTGGAAGCAGTGGGAACGTTTGGGCGGAGTCATGGTCGGTGAATTCGGCGCGTACAATCAGACGCCGCATGAAACGGTCCTCGCGTGGATGCGCGACCTGATGTCCAACTGGAAAAAAGCCGGTTGGGGCTGGGCAATGTGGAATTTCCGCGGCTCGATCGGCGTCATGGAAAGCGGACGCTCCGATGTACAGTACGAAAACTGGCACGGTCTGAAAATGGACCGAAAGATGATGGATCTCCTTCAGGAATTCTGAACGGTCCCTCTTCCTCGTCCTGCCTTCTTCGCCGTCATGTGGGAGCTGGCGGGATGAGTGCGGGCGTTTGTGCCTGAAATGAAAAAAGGGAAACGGCTTTCCTGCTGTTTCTCCTGATTCGATCGCACACACCGTCCGCGGCCGTCCCATCGCAGACAGTCCGGCCGTGTGCCGTGTTTTCAGATCATCCGTTTTCCGAAATTCAGGTTCCGGGGATCGGTTCGACGACCGGAGCGGTCGAGACGGTCGGAACAGTCGCGACCGGGGTGCCCATCGTGCAGGTGGAGCAGCCCGGGGTCACCGTTTCACATGCTGCCGGGCAGCACTCGTCGAC
>CAZRGJ010000323.1:0-3946 GCA_964599445.1 uncultured Planctomycetaceae bacterium
CGCGACGGCATGTCTGTGCTCCAGTATTCGTTCACCGGCGCAAAATCCGTGAAATTATTGTACGGACCATAGAAGAACCCAAGCTCTTCATTCATGAAATCGGAGCGTTCGCGCATTCCGGCATCGCCCCCTTTTCCGGGGGCCGCTTTCGTGCGGAACGTGAAGCTCTCGCCGCCGTCGCGGAAGCAGACTTCATGGTCATTCACCACGACTTCGGTCATGCCGTACCGGTGAACGTTGAACCACTTTTTGCGGTCTGCGTCGCGGTCTCCCGCAAAATGCGCATACCAGTGCCGCGAGCCCGTAATGTGCTTCCACGGAGACCGCGGATTCGGAAGCGTCGGCAGGATTTCCTCGAAATCCGGACTGACCGTCAGCAGGAAGCGCTCATAGCACGGATTGCGTTTCCCGTCGGTCTTCGGTCGGTAGCGGACTCCGCCGTTGAATCGTGCACGTTTCGGGACGCCTCCGACTTTTTCGAGACCGAAACCGCCGTAAATCTGGCTTCCATTGTTCAGGTACCAGTCCGTGTTGCCCATGAGGAAAAGCGGAACAGAAAACGCTTTCGTTTCCCCCTGTGCAGGCTCGGTGTTCTGCGGAGCACGGAAACAGACTGCGGCCGGACGATTGGGACCGGAGTAGGCGTACGAATAGTACGGGATCGTGAAGACTTTCGGATCCTGAATGCCCTCCAGCGCAAAGCGGCCGTACGCGACGTCCGCGACAGTAAGGTCCGCGCTTTTCGTCTCAAGAATGAGCGTTTTGCCAAGGATCGAGAACGTGTACTTCACGACTGCCGAGACTGTGTCCGCCGGTTTTTTCGTTTCGGTCTGCGAGGTCGTTTGGGGAGCTTCAGCCGTCACGTTCCAGACCGTTTCCAGTTTGGGTGTCGGAGTACCTTTTCCCAAAAGACGCACAGAAACGAGTTCATGCCGGGTCACGTTCCAGCCGTTGGAAAGCGGTTTCTGCGGGTCGGCGAGCAGAGTCACTCCGCCGTTGGCGAGCGGTCGGAAAAACGCGGAACCATCCCACGAAACGGAGATCCCGTCCCACGGCGACGTTTCGCCGGACTTCACGATCGGGATCCGGTACTTCAGCTGTCCGTCCGGTCCGCTGTAGGACAGAACGTACTGTTCCGGCTCGTTTTCGTCTGCCGGAAGTTTCACGAGATCGTTCCGGTAGTCTTTTATTTTGTTTTCCGGAAGGATCGTTTCCGGACGATTCGGGAACGGAAGCATTCCCGCCCCGGTATTGAGTCCCTGATCCTGCTGCGGAAGGACGACTCCGCGTTTCGGGCGAGGCTTGAACGTCAATTCTTTGAAGACTTCCTTCCGAATGGCGAAATTATCGAAAAAGAGGACCCGGTCTTCCACATTCCGGCAGTTCGTGATCCGGAATCCGGTGAACCGCGTGTTGGGAGCATGAAGGCGTTCCATCGCGTTTTCCGAAAGCCGGCGGAACATCAGGAACCATTCCCTCCAGTTGACCTGCCCAAACGTGACGCCGAGTTCATGGCCGTTTCCGTCCGTAAAGAGTGCCTGGACCTGGACACGCGGAGTCGTCGGGTCATTTTCCCACGCCCAGTTGTTTCCGTAGATCCAGACGGAGACCGCGTCGAACACGCTGTCGAGTGCCATCGGCTGCGGCGGACGGAGCGTGAGAGTCGGATCCGATTTCCCGACCCCTTCCGCATTCGGATCCATCCGGTACGTCAGTTTCCCGACCGAATCGCCCCAGATCTTCTGCTCATTCGTGATCTCAAAACTCGCGATCGTGCCCGACGTCTCGACTTTCCACGGTTCAAACGCGGACTCAAAATCAGCGAGCGGCGGAACGTCGTCCTCAAACCGTCCGGCCCAGTCCATTTCGTACGGACGCTTTCCTTCCGCGAGGCACGTACCGGCCGAAAACAGTTCGGCAAAAAACGAAAATGCGCAAACAAAAAGAAGAAAATTTTTCATCGAAAACTCCTTACGGGGGAATTGGGTGGGATTTGAGGAAAGGCAGACGGCTCAAACGTTCGCGCTGACGTCTTGAGCCGGCGATGGCATGATCGGGAATCTCCGGGAATCTGCTGGAGCTCCGTTGAGGATCCACAGTCTGAGAGGGGTCAGAAGCCCATGACTTTCATCCATGAATAAACGCGGTCCATCCAGGCACCGACGTGGTATCCGGAAGGTTTCATTCCGAAACCGTGGCCGACTTTGGCGTAAATGTGCATTTCCGCCGGAATGTTCATCATGCGGAGTTTATGGTAGACTGCGGCAGACCCCATGGCCGAGATGCCGTCACTGTCGCCGTGAATGAAGCACATCGGGGGCGTTTTGGCGTCGAAGGCAAAGTCCGCGACCATCGGCGAATCGTGACCTTTCTGGCGATTGGCTCCGTCTTTTCCGTCCTCCAGAACGTACGCTGGGTAGATCGGTACGGCGAAATTCACGTGGCACGGTACCGCATCCTGTTCATCGACCGGCTTGTAAGCGGGAGTCTGGCTCGTCGTGGAGGTCATGAGCGTCAGGTGTCCGCCGGCCGAGAAACCCATGCACCCGATCTTTTCCGGATCGATGCCGAATTTTTCCGCGTTGGCGCGCGCCAGCCGTACCGCACGCTGTGCGTCCATCCATGCCGCCCAGTGCTTTTCGTGTCCCTGACGGCGAGGCACGCGGTAATGCACGACGGCAGCCGTCACGCCTTTCGAGTTGAGGTACGCGGCGACCTGCGTTCCTTCGTGCTCCGCGGCCAGGCCATGGTATCCGCCGCCCGGAAAGATGAGCATGAGCGAGTTCGTCGATTTTTCCGCGGGACGGTAAAGCCGAAGCGTCGGCACCGTGACCTGACTGATCCGGTAGAGACCATCCGCGTGTCTTTTCCCGACATCGGCCTCACGCACCGTTTCTCCCGGAGCCAGATTCGGCCAAAGCTCGTAGACTTCCTGGGCGGAAAGTGTCGTGAGACTCAAAAATACGGCACACGCGAAAACAGCGAAAGACAAAAATTTTTTCATGGACTGGATCCTTTCGTGGAAATTCGGGAAAAAGGCGGGAAAAAAGTCAGGAATGCCCTCCCTGATCTTTGAGGATAAAATTTTCCTTTCATTGTACACTCGATCGCGCAAAAATGCAATCAGTCCCGGGAACCAAATTTTTAAAATTCCCCGATTTTTTCAGAAAAAAGTTTTTCCTCCCCATCTTTTGCCATTCCGTGTCCCCTCCGAGCTTCATGTTCTTCGTATTTCCGGATTTCCTAGGGGCTGTCTTTGCGGCTTGAGTAGAGAAGGAGGGCAGGGCGGTTGGCTTGGGTCAATTCTTCGGAAGTTTCTTGCAGAAGATGGAAAGAAGTGGAAAAAAATCCAGAAAAACGCGCTTTCCCTCCTTGAAAAAAATGCGGGGTCGGGTAAAATAAAGAAAAGGAATTTTTGTTTTCTCGAAGTTTTTATGTTTATTTCCATTTACCGGTTGACCGGAAAAGGGGCAGTTTAAAATGGATTCACCGAAAATCAAACGCGCGATCATCAGCGTCAGCGATAAAACCGATCTGGATGTTTTTGCGAAAGGTCTCGCAGAAATGGGCATCGAGATCTACAGTACGGGCGGAACCCGCACTTTCCTCGAAGCGAACGGCATTCCGTGCAAAGACATCTCGGCATACACCGGATTTCCGGAAATGATGGACGGCCGTCTGAAGACCCTCCATCCCTACGTGTTCGGCGGGATCCTTTGCCGTCACGACCGCGAAGACGATATGGCCGGCCTTCAGGAACACGGCATCCTCACGTTTGAACTCGTCTGCGTGAATCTTTATCCTTTCGAAGCCACCATCGCGAAACCGGACGTCACGGCTGCCCAGGCGATCGAAAAGATCGACATTGGCGGTCCGTCCCTCGTTCGTGCCGCGGCGAAGAATCACCTCTTCACCAGTATCGTGACGAGCAAAGACCAGTTCCAGG
>CAZRGJ010000324.1:0-3936 GCA_964599445.1 uncultured Planctomycetaceae bacterium
TTCCCTGATGGCTGCTCGTTTCGGCGAACATCGGCATTTCCTCCGCTTCGGGAAGGAGCGACGTCCGGTAAAGTTCCAGATTCCGGTCCGCGTTCGTGTATCCTGCATAAACATCCGCAAGACGGTGACGGATGCCGAGCGAGATCCGCTCCAGTTCCTTCTGTGCCTGGATCGCTTCACTGCGGGCGGCTGAAATGTTGCCCTGATTCCGATCGCGGATGCGAAGCGGAACGCTCAGTGTAACGGTCCCGATCATCATGTCTTCGCCGGTACTGTATGCCAACTCGCCGCCGACGCGGACGTTCGTGCTGTCGAGCGAACACTCATGAGCGATCTTTTTCTCCGCTTCCAGCACTTTCGCCTGTGCACGTGCGATCTCCGGGCTTGAGTACTGGAGCGTCTGCACATAGTGTTCCCAGGTCTTCTTTTCCGGAATTTCTTCCAGTGCAGCCTCCACAAGACACGGCCCCATGTCCGGAATACCTGCCAGTGCGGCAAGACGCTTCCACGCGGCATCCAGTTCCGTCTGCACATCCAGATATGCCTGCTCGGATTTTCTTGCCTGGATCCGAACATTCACCAGATCAAGACGCGACGCGTTCTGATTGTCGAAGCTGACCTGGATCCGTTCCGCAAGTTTCGCGTCATTTTCGCTGATCTCACGCAGATGGACCAGTTTATTCTGGATCGCCAGGTACTCGTAAACCGCCACGCGCACATCCGTCAGAACGCGAAGTTTCGCGATCTCAAGCTCCTGCCGGACCGTTTCTATCTGCTGGCTCACGTGTGCCTGTGCATGGTAGAGCTGACTGCCGCCGAGGATCTCCTGAGAGAATTCCAAAACCTGATTGCCGCCTGGGGCATCCTCATTGAACTCCTCCCATTTGTATCCGATCTCCGGATTCGGGCCAAGTCCTGCCTGCTGCCAGCGTCCGTTCAGCGCACAGATCTTCTGCTCGTACGCCTGAATCGCCGGATGATTTGCGAGAGCCATTTCATCCAGTGCCGCAAGCGAAAGTATCCTTCCGCCCTGTACATTTGCATCGACCAATGCAGCTGCCGAGACTGCCGCAGGAGTGCCAAAGGCACTGATTTCTGCCCGAACCGCCGAATAGAGCGGCTTCGAAAACAAAAAAGCGGATGAAAGAACCAGCCCCGTCCCCATCACGAAGGTACGGCACAACTTCTCCCGCCACAAAAAACGAATTTTCATCATGAAAAACCTCCCTGCCCTTCATGAATCTGAAAAATTAAAAGTCGATCTGATCAGTATGATTTATTTCACTATCGGAATAAACAGAAGTCCAACTTAAGCTCAAAATCCTCACGATTAAAAAAAATCCCCACAGCCCCTACTTTTCGCACAGCCGATACATCCTTCCAGCTCCCCAAGCCAGAGAGACTCAAAAAGGCCTGATGCGGAGAACGGATCCGGTTTGCTTACCCCGGTGAATCACGCTCCAGATCAGGACCGGCCCTCCGAGATATTCCAGTCCCCGGAATGGAAAACCCCTGAATCTCCGAAACAGGAAAAGGACCACAGGGATTTTCTCCATTTCCCTCCCGTTTCCTGCTTCAATTTGAAATTAATCCAGAAAAACGGGGTTCTCCCCGCTTGCATTAAATTGAAAAAAGAGTAAAATAGAATAGAATCCATTTTTTAGTTCATTTTAAAACCAACGAAACAATTTACGAAACGGAATCCCAAACATGAGTGAAGTCAAGACCCGCTTTGCCCCTTCTCCGACAGGCTATATGCACATTGGAAACCTCCGCACGGCACTTTATGCGTACCTGACGGCAAAAAGCATGGATGGAGAGTTCATCCTTCGCATCGAAGACACGGACCAGGACCGCAAGGTCGACGGCGCGATCCAGGTTATTTACGACACGCTGGCCATTGCGGGTCTGAAGAATGACGAAGGCCCCGACTGCGGCGGTCCGGCCGCTCCGTATGTGCAGTCCGAGCGTCTGCCGATCTACCGAGAATACGCGCAGAAACTCGTGGATCAGGGCAACGCCTACTATTGCTTCTGCACGAAAGAACGGCTTGCGGAACTCCATGAGGCGCAGCAGGCTCCGGATTTCAAGGGCCGCCATGGATACGACGGTCACTGCCGCGACCTTCCGAAAGCGGAAGTGGACGCGCTTCTCGCAGCCGGCACCCCGTACGTCATCCGCCAGAAGGCTCCTCAGGCCGGGACGACGGCGTATCGCGACGTCGTGTTTGGTGAAGTCTCCGTGAACAATTCGGAACTTCAGGACATCGTGCTCATCAAGGCGGACGGATTCCCGACGTACAATTTCGCGCACGTGGTGGACGACCACCTCATGGGCGTGACGCACGTGACCCGCGGAAGCGAATACGTGGCGCAGACGCCGTCCTACATTCTGATCTACCGCGCGTTTGGGTGGGAGCATCCGACGTACATCCACCTCCCGCTGATCATGGGAAAAGACGCAGAAGGAAACGTCGCGAAACTCTCGAAACGTCACGGCTCCGTCAGTTTCCAGGACATGATCGCGGACGGCTATTTGCCCGAGGCCATCATCAACTACATCGCGCTTTTGGGGTGGAATCCGAAGACGGACGAGGAAATGTTCACGCTTGCGGAGCTGGAAAAGCGCTTCACGCCGGACGCGATCAACAAATCGCCCGCCATTTTCGATTACGAAAAGCTCCTCTGGTTCAACGGCCAGTACATCCGGAAGCTCTCGCCGGAAGCGTTCCTTGAAAAGGCACTCCCGTTCATTCGCGAGGCGGTGAAGAACGAAGCGTACGATGCGGGCAAGATCGCGGCACTGCTCCAGCAGCGTCTTGAAAAAATGACGCAGATCCCCGCACAGCTCACGTTCTTCGATGCGATGCCGGAATTTGAGGACGAGCTGTACGTGAACAAGAAAAGCAAATCCACGCTGGAAACGGCTCCGGCCGCGCTTGCGAAGGGGATCGAGGTGCTGGAAGGTGTGGAAGAGTGGACGAACGAGAAGCTCTACTATGCGCTGAAAGAAGCCGCTGACGAACTTGGTTTCAAAGCGAACGCCGTCATGTGGGCGGTGCGTATTGCGGTGACGGGCACGATGGTGACTCCGGGCGGCGCGACGGACATTCTGGAGATCCTCGGCAAAGAAGAATCTCTCGCACGCATGAAGAAGGCTGCGGCTCGCTTTACTGCCTGAAAATGCGGGACAAAATGAAGGCCGACGCTGAAAAAACGCACGCCGGCCTTCAACGCAGACAGAATCAACATTTTATTTGACCTGAAATTTCATTTTAAATTCAAATCCAACCAGAAAAGGAAGCGCAAAATGGCAAAATGCTCAATCGGTTTGATGGGTCTGGCAGTCATGGGACAGAACCTCGTTCTGAACATGGCGGATCATGGTTTCAGCGTCGCGGTGTACAATCGCACGACTTCCAAAGTCGACGATTTCGTCAACTCCGAGGCGGTACAGGGAAAGGCGATCGTCGGATGCCATTCTCTGAAAGAGCTGGTGGAAAATCTTGAGCGTCCGCGCAAGGTCATGCTCATGATCCAGTCGAAAGACCCGGTCCCGGCTCCGGAGATCGCGCTCTATCCGAAAAACGCGGCAGTGGACGCAGTCATTGAAGAGCTTCTTCCGCTCCTGGAACCGGGCGACGTCATCATCGACGGCGGAAATACGCACTACCGCGACACGGACCGTCGCACGAAGTACGTCGAATCCAAAGGTCTCCTTTACGTCGGAACGGGCGTTTCCGGCGGCGAAGAAGGCGCACGCAAAGGTCCGAGCCTCATGCCCGGCGGTTCTCCGGAAGCCTGGCCGCTGATCAAGGACATTTTCCAGAGCATCTCTGCGAAAGTCGGTCCGAACAATGACCTGCCGTGCTGAGAGTGGATCGGGCCGCGCGGTGCCGGACACTACGTCAAGATGGTCCACAACGGGATCGAGTAC
>CAZRGJ010000325.1:0-3926 GCA_964599445.1 uncultured Planctomycetaceae bacterium
CAGTTCACGGACTTGACGTCGACCGCCCCCTGCGTGATGTGCCGGTCGCTGGAGAGGAACTGCGGATGGTCCTGCGCCCGATGCACCGCGAAAAGCCGGACGGCGTGCGGCGGGATCTTGCACGAAAAACCGCCGTTGACTTTCCCGACGTATTGTTCCGTCCAGAACTCGTACATGACGCAGTCCTGATGGGGATCGAGACCGACTTCCGCAAAATCGAAACCGACTTCCGTTTCCTCATTTTCCCAGTTGAACAGTGCGATGACGTCGTACGACGCCCAGTCCCGACGGACCTTCAGATCCCAGACCGGCAGAAGGTGGAAGATCGGGTAGAGATTCACCGGGTGAATGTCCGCGACCGGCGGAAGTGCCTGCTGAAGGAGACGCATCCGCTCCATCGGCAGCTCTGCCAGTTTGTCGCCGGAAAACATCATTTGCCCCGGCAGACTCACGACGACGGTGGAGAGCCGCGCTTCTTCGAGCGTCAGCGCATCGTTCACCATGAGCGTGTCGGGGTCCGCGTAGAAGACGATATTGTGCGCGAAGATCTGATTGTGCGTCCGTCCCGCCTGATTCAGCAGATTCTCCCAGCCGACCGGCTTGTTCGGATGCACGATGTCCGCACCGATGCGTCCGCAGTCCGCGTACTTCGGCTCCGGTCCCGTGAAGTGTCCCTGGCAGGCGTTGAAGACGCGGTCCTCACCGATCCCTTCACGAAACGCACGGACGCAGCGCTCAAACGGATCCGGGCAGTTCGGGTCCTTCATCGCGGCCTTGACTTCCGGACGTTCAAAGAAATGGGCGCAGTACCCCGCTCCGGCTCCGGACATTCCGTCGATCTTAAAGTACTCGTACCCCCAGTCCTTTGCCATGATCTCATGGATCCGGCGCAGGTGCGCGACCACTTCATCATTGGACGGGTCGATCGTGTACTTCCCGTTCCACGTGCGCATCGGATTTCCGTTCACGTCATGCAGGAACCACGATTTGTGCTGGGCGTAAAATTCATCGCTTCCCGTCCCGAACGGTGCCGTCCAGATGCCGGGGCGGAATCCTAGGGCGCGAATGTCGTCCGCGAGCTGTTTCATTCCCTTCGGGAACTGTCGCTCATTCACCTCAAGATTCAGATTATGGAAATTGGAGACCGGCAGTTTATCCGAATTCCCCTGCCAGGACTCGATGTGCCAGAACTCCATCCCGAACGGCTGAAGGTACTTTTTCCCGATCCGCGCTTCCGCCAGATTGTCCTCTGCCGTTGCTGTGTCGAAGTAAATGTTCCACGACATCCAGCCGGTCGGTGCTTTTGGTGCACGTTTGCGGTCGATCGGAGAATAGTATGGAATGTAGCGGCTCTGAAGGTAGTTTTTCTCTACGTTGAAGCCCAAAACGGCCTCCGCGCTCTCCTCGATCCTCCCGGACATCGTGACGTTCCACTCGCCAGCAGTCTCCGACGTCAGCTGAAGCGACGCGCTGCGGAATTGAACCGCCAAGTCTTCTTCTGGCGCAAACAGCGTGTCGTTCCGCGTAGAATTTCCATTTCCAGCCGCAAGGAAAAGGACGCGCTCTTTCGTACAGGCCTGCGTTTTGCACGCGAAACTGAAATCACGGAATTTGATTTTTCCGTCGAATTTCAGGACTCCCGAGTAAAACTGCCTCGTCCGGTGCGAAACCAACATTTCGAGCCGCTTTCCGTTCTGCTGGAAAGTCAGGTATCCCTGAATGTCGTTCGTTGGACTCAGAAGCCCAAGCCGATTTCCGACTGCGTCGCGCGGCCGGACGATCTTCCAGACCTGACCATTCGATTCAAAACGTAGTGTCCCTTCAACGCACACGTTCTCCGCCGGATTTTCCAAGCGAAGCCGTGAACTTTCTTCCTCAAACGTCACGCTCCAGGGCCCAAGCAAAAGCGTAAAGACCTGAACGGCAGCCAGTGCGATCGCGTTCATATTTTCTCCTTTCGGATCATTTTCTCCAAATTTTCTTAAGGCGGGATGATTTTAAACCATTTATTTTACCCTCAATTCCCGTTTTTTCAAGCCCCCCCGGTCTCTTTTCTGCGCAAAGTCTGCATTTGAGCCTCCCTTTGGGAAGGACGGACCTTCAAATTTTCCAACTCCACTTCAGCGGGGCAAAAAGGGAGACGGCTTTTTCACGGACTCGGGGTTTCTGAAACGGCGGTCTGTCCGTGCGTCAACAGAAATTCCTCGATCTGACGGCACATTTCCGGATTCGGCGAGTAATTGTGGCAGAGTCCGGAAAGCGTCACGAATTTTTTCGGTTCCTGCGCGGCTTCGTGCAGTTTCTGACCGTTTGCGTACGGCACGATATTGTCCGTCGGGTCATGAAACTGAAGGAGCGGCACGGAAAGCTGCGAGAGTTTCCTGGCTGACGCAAACTGATTCTTCATCAAAAGCGAAAATGGAAAGACCGGGCAGTAGGTTTCCGGAACTTTCGGCACGGAATCAAAAGTCGAGCAAAGGATCAGTGCCGGCGTTCCGTCCTGCGCAAGATCCGACGCAACGCCTCCTCCCAGCGAGTGCCCCATCAGCACGACTTCCGTTTCCTTCTTCCCGCATTTCTGCGCAAGCCAGCTCCGGGCAGCACGTGCGTCGGAAAAGACGGCGTCTTCGTTCAGCTCCGCCTTCTTTCCCTCACTGAATCCGTATGCGCGATAGTCAAACGAAAACATCGCGAATCGGGACGGACCGCGGTTTCCCTGTGCATCAGCTTCCTGCTGTCTGAAGAAAAACCACCCGCTCGTGTAGAGGCAGTTCCCGCCGTTCCCATGACAGAAGAGGACCGGGATCGTGTTTTCGTCAATGAAACTCCCCGACTGTGCAAAGTATCCGTGGAGTTTCCGCATATCCTGTCCGAAAAAAACGACGCTCTCTGCATACGGCAGGATCTGCGGACGAACTTCCGGCGGAGTCGTGCTGTCGAGCTGGTGCGGATGAAAGACCAGATCCGTTTCGTACTGGACCGTCACCCACGCCGCGACGCCGTATGCGAGGAGGAACACTCCCCCCAGGATACAAAAAATATACTTCATGCATTTCAGAAAATTTCGCATTTTGCTCATGCCTCCACTTTGGGATCAGGAGTACCGAACCGCCCCGAAACAGATTCCGGGTCTCCGGCTCGGCACTTTTTCAAATTTTCGTCCAATTTGTCCTGCTGAATGGATGTTTTTGTTGCGCATTGACGTCTCGGGCTGAATATTTTGCCCAAACGTCAATGCCCTGGACGTCTCCGTCAGCGTTTCAGCTCAAACATTCGGAGCGTTGAAGGAAGCGGCACGACGGGATGCGGACGGTCCCGGTTGATCGGCAGGGTCTCCCAAGTGAAGAGAAAGATCCTGTCCGGATCGTTCGGGTCCGCAGTCATGGAACGTTTCAGCTGCTGGTTTTCCTGCGGATTCTCGCATTTGAGACACTCGGGCGGTACCCGTGAACCACCCGGTGCGCGTCCGATCGGCTTGAGCGTTTCCGGATCCAGGAAGAATCGGCCGGATGCTTCATGCTTTCGGCTCCAGGATTGCGTCAGCTTGCCGTCGATACACTCCACACCGTCGAAACTCAATTCCGACGGAATGCATCCGCCTCCGGAAAAGACCCAGCTGTGTGTCCAGTCCGACGTCTGGTAGTGTTTCCAGCCATTTGCTTCCAGACGCGCCTGCATGAGCTGATTGTTTTTGTTTTCATCGTAGCGCGTGTACGAGAGAATGACCCGCTTTTCCGCGTCGAAACCTAGCTTCACGAGCGGATTCAGAAGCCCCTCGCCATTCTTCAGCGGCGCGACTACCTCGCTGTTTGACCGCGTGACTGGAAGGACCTGCGGCGAGCCGTCGCTCTTCTCCCAGTGGATCAGATCCCGGCTTTTCATGTACGAGAGATCGTGATTCGTCGCGCAGTCCGGCGTGTCGCGCC
>CAZRGJ010000326.1:0-3906 GCA_964599445.1 uncultured Planctomycetaceae bacterium
GGGGGGAGGGGGAGATTGATGACATGGGTAAATTTTTTCATAAAATCTAAAAAATTGCACGATTTTATTCCGCAGTACCGGTGCATTCCGTTTTACCATTTTGATTGGTGAAACAGAAACGACTCAAACATCCGGGAGCTTCAAAAATTTCATTAAATGAGGTAAAATCATGAAAACAAACACGAACACACTCCGCCGTGCATTGGAAACATTCGCCAAAACCGGCAAGATCACCCTCACCGCCTCCGCGCTGATGGCCCTCGCGCTTTCCGCGCCGGTGAATGCGGAAACGATTACGGGAAACAAAACAATCAATTCTAACTATACGCCCTCTGAAAATGTTCTGATCGTAGGGACCGAAACCGCCTCCGGTACACTTGACATGACGGGTGGTACGATGGATATTACCGGCGGCGTCGCCAATAATTTTCGCGGCAAAAACGCCAGTATCCAGATCATCAACGGCACCCTTACGCTATCCAACGCAGTGATCAATACGACAAATGGTGTCGCGCTGAACGCCAATAAAGGCAACACAGCCTCGCTTGTCGTGAATAACGGCGGCAAACTCCTAATTTCCGGTAAATATCCGGTCATGGGTTCCGAGGTCGGGCAGTCTGGAACGCTCACGATCAACGAAGGTGGGTACGTTGAAACGCTTTATACGGACGCAAACCAGACAGATGACATTACGTTTTATGTTTCCGGAAATGGAAGCGGAACCGTCAATATTTATGGCGGAACCCTGAGAACCAGCGGCGGTCTCCAGGTCGCGCGAGCCTATGGAGCCAATGACGGCGCGGGTGTCGCGGGGACGAAAGGAACTATAAATATGACGGCTGGCACACTGGACGTTGGAAAATACTTCATTTTGGGGCACAATCATCCCGGTACAGGTGATCCCAACATCGGAATTTTCAATATGTCCGGCGGAGAAGTGACCGTTGGGAAAAATACCGACCAAAACTCTGTAAATAGTATGCAGTATTTCCTTGTCGGATGTAGTGATGAAAATGTGACGACCGACAAGATCCAGTGCCAGGCAAATATTTCCGGCGACAGTAAAATGACCATCAATGGATACGTTGAGATCTCCAATGGTGAATGGTATCCGACAGTCGGAAGCGGTACGACGACTCCCAGCTCCATGACGGTCAGCGATAATGCGCAGATCACGGTGAAGGGGCCATACTTTGGTGTTGGTTCGTGGGGCAAACTGAACATGAATGGCGGTTCTATTCTCTACGATCCGATGTATCCGAGTTCTTCTCATGGAATGGCCAATGCGGGTGAAATGAATCTGGCCGGCGGCAAGATCACCACGACACACCAATTCCAGAACGTTTCTCAGGGAACGGTCACGCTCAGCAGCGCAGACAGTTCATTAACCGTTGGCGGAAACTTTGAAAACAGCGGCAAACTCGTGATTTCTGCCGGCTTGGTGGACCTCCAGAATACCAGCACGATCAAAGGCACTACCGGTTCGCTCGACATTTCCGGCGGCGAGCTGCGCGCGAAAGACAACACGCTCAACTATTCCGGCAAGACGCTCAACTATTCCGGCGGAACGCTTCCGGAAACGCTGAATTTGACGAACACCGCGCTGAACATTTCCGCGAATTCGTGGAACGTCACGAGCGTAAACGACACGAACGGAAGCACGCTGAACGTCGCCTTCACGCCGGACGGAACGGGAACGGTCCTCGGAAGCACGACGTTTACCGGTTTTGAGACCGAAGACGTCACGCTGAAATTTGCGGCTGGGACCGGCAACGGCAAGCTCGTTTCGGTGGGTACCGTCGGAGAGGGTATCTCCTACACGCTGACGAACGGAAACGCGGGTCTGTATCAGGACAATCAGCTCCTTGCCTCCGCGGATAAGATCTCGGATCTCGCTCCGGTTTCCGGAAACAGCATCCTCCTTTCCGCAGACATCACCGAAACCGGCACCCTCACCCTTCCGGAAAAACTCACCATCGCGTCCAACAGCGATTCCGTCCGCACGATCACTGGGAACGGCAAAGATGCTATTCTGATCGCTCCGAACGCAGCAGTCGAACTGACGCTCAAAAACTTGACGTTCGATGGAGGAAAAGGTTATATTCCTGCACCTGAATCTGCCCGCGGCGGTGCCATTTATGCTGGTGAACTTACACTCGATACAGACAATGTAACATTTGCCAATAACTCCGCAAAAGAATTCGGCGGTGCGATTGCAGCAGACGGCGGCAAATTCACACTTACAGGTAATTCCAAATTTGAAAATAATATTTCAGGGAACTATGGCGGTGCGATTCTCGCTGCTTCCAAACTGACCGTAAGCGGTTCACACACATTCAGCGGTAACAATGCGGCTATCGGTGGTGCATTGAGTAGTGTACAGGGAACTGTCGAACTTTCCGGAAATAATATATTCACCAATAATAGTGCTATCAACGAAGGCGGTGCGATCCACGGACAGAATGTTATTCTTTCCGGCAATGGTTCTACTGCAACATTCTCTGGAAATATCGCATACTTTGGAGATAGTAAGAATGTTGCAGCAGCTAACGACATTTACACAGGATGGGGCGGTGGAGTGGTTCCTGAAGGTTCCGTCACGATCAAAGACGCGGGCTCGTACTTCTTCGGCGGCGGTATCCTTTCGAAAGAACTTTCCATTTCCGACGCGGACGTGACGTTCGGCGTTGGTTCCCAGACGAAAATTTCGAGTGAGGCCGCGCTTACGGATGCGCATCTGACGATCGAAACGGACGGAACGACGAAATTTGAAGTCGGAACGCTCACGGACAACGGCGGAAACACGATCGATGTGGACTACCGCAAGGCGGAAGCCGGCGAGACCACGGTCATCAAAGGCAACGTGTCCGGACTCCAGAACATTCCGAACGTGAACTATCCGGAACTGAAAGACGGTGAATTCGGTTACGTCAGTGCCATGGATACCAAGGGCCTGAACGTCAATATCCAGAAGGAAAACGTGAGTACCTACCATCGCATCCAGATGGACAACGACGGCAACGTCACCAATTCGGGCGCGGACGACCTCAGCGGCCTGGATGCCGGACAGGCAGGACGGCTTGACGAAGTTGTCGTGACGAAGGCTCCGACAGCTCAGACGGCCGGTCTGACGGCGAACGGCGCGCTCTCGTTCCGCTCGAACAACACGACGGCCCGCACGGTCGAATCGGACGGCTCGACGCTCGTTTCCAACGCTTCCGACCTGACGCTCAACAACGTGACGCTCAAGTCGAATTCCACCAACAACGCGGTCGTTCAGGGGACCGACGTGAATCTCACGGGCAAGGGGATCGCCGGAATTTCCGCTCCGAAAGCCATCGACGCGGCGAACGTGACACTTGACGGCAAACTCACCGTAGACGGCGCGATCGCGGGCGATACGGAGATCAAAGACGGCGCAGAAATTACCGTCACCCAGCGCACAGACATTGACGGCGATCTGACCGTCGGCGATGCGAAAGTGACCATCGACGACCTCGGCATGACGTGGGTCGATCATAAGGACAAAGACGGCAACGTCTCGAAAGTCCCGCAGGTCGACAGCATCGACGTTTCCGGCGACATCGCCTTCGCAGACGGCACGGTCATCGAGATCTCGTTCGACGAAACGTTCGACCTCGACGCTGCCGGCTCATACGAAATCATGACGGGCAAAGGCCTGACGCAGGATATGATCAACGGTACGGAATTCAGTTTCGTGAACGCGATCGCCCAGATGGACGGGCTTCAGATGCTTGATGTCTCGCTCGCCCAGAACGGTGCACTGATGCTGAACGTCACCGGCTTCGGCACGGTCCCGGAACCCTCCACGTGGGCACTGCTGGTCCTCGGCGGACTGGGAGTCTTCGGCGTCGCGCGTAAAAACCGCAAGGCGAAGAAATAAAA
>CAZRGJ010000327.1:0-3903 GCA_964599445.1 uncultured Planctomycetaceae bacterium
GACTGGCTCGACGGGAGAAAACGCGGACGCCGACGGGGATGGTGTGGACTCAAAGAATGCTGGAGAGTCCGGAGAATCAGGTGAAGAGCAGAAAGCCGGAAGATCCGGTAAAGAAACCGAAACGTCCGATGAAGAAAAAGGGACTGGGACGTCCGGAAAACCGGGAACTTCCGGAAACGGCATGAAAAAAGAACGGAACGCGGAACCCAAACTGGCTCCGGATGGTTTCGATCCGCTTTCGGAGTCTTTGGCGGAAAAGGCAAAAGGAATGGGATCCGACGAAGAAAAGCAAAACGCAGAGTCTGGAGATCCTGCGCAGGAGCCGCTCGGGGAAAATTCTTCCGGGGATCCGAATGCAGGAAAAGAGCCGAACGCGGACAAAGATCCGAAAGACGGTGCGTCAGCGGGTAACGGCCGGAATGCGGATGGGCGTGAAGGGAAAAATGCCGGGCAGGAAAAGAAAGATGGTTCTGGCGGTTCGGGTGAAGAAGGGGACGGCAGAGAGTCGGACGATACGTCGGACGGTGGGCTGGAACGCAGTGAAAAAACCGACGAAAAGACCGGAAAGGGCCGAAATGGCCAGGAACCGGGACAGACGGTGAGTGCACCTTTGGATGAGGACGAAAACTCAGAGGGGGACGGCGGATCCGAAACGGACGACCGGCGCAAAAAGACCGGAAAGGACCATGGCGGCGGAGCCAAAACGGAAGGCGAAACTCCGGACGATGCGTCGAGTGCCCTGAGCGGGACGGAGGACGGCTCGGATTCCGCGCAGGATCTTCCCAGTCCGGCCATGGAAAAAGAGAAAACCGACGGCAGCGGGCTTCAGGACTCCGAAAGTCAGCGTCCCGGACGTGAAGAGATCGAGGATGACGGCTCGGAATCGTGGGGAGAAGAAGATCTTCGTCCTGCGGAAGCGTCCGAGAAAACGGGCACGAAACCGGATCCGGTGAGTGATCCGGGAGAAGCGGTCGAGGAGATCCTCCGGCATCGGGAACGGAATCCGGAGTCCCGTCCCGCGACGCTTCCTCCGAATGAAAAGTCGCCTGGCGCAGATGGTTCAGATGCTCCCGCGCCGCAGGATGTGCCGGCTTCGGAGATCGGGGAGGGAAAAGCGGAACTTCAGGAGCATCCGGAAGAGGATGGGCTGGAATCTGCTTCCGAAGCGAACGGACAGTTCGACGAAAAGAAGGAAACGGAAGCGGGGCGGTCATCGAATCAGGACGGCTCGCAGTCTGGAGATGCGGGAGACCGAAAGTCCAAAAACGAAATGAAGCCGGACAATTCGACGGAAGCAGGCGGCCGAGCCGGGGAGAATCGCGGAGGAAACCGAAATGGCGCAGAGGAACAGTCGAATCAGCAGGGACTCGGTCGCGACGGGAGCAACACGCCGAATGAATCCGGAGCTCCAACCGGAAGCGGAGGAGAAGGTCCTACGGGGGAACGAGGCGGAAACAGTGCGCTGGCAGACCATCCGACCGGAAGCAGTGATCCGCAGAAGCGTGAGGGAAACGGAAGCGAAACGAAGACCGGCGAGCGTCAGAGTCAGGAACATGGTGCCGGGAAAAACGTGCAGAAAAACGGAAATTCGACGGCAAGCGGAGGTTCCGGAATCGGCGATGATGTTCGGAGTCTAATGGGGACGCACGGAAATGCGGCGCCCGCGCAGAAAGAGGACGCTGCGAATGCGGAATTTGCGCGTCGGCAGACCGTTCTGGCTCTCGAGCATCTCCGCGATGCGCTGGATCGGGGAGACGATTCCCTTTTGGAGTACCTTGGCTGGACGAGAGACGAGGCACGGGAATTTCTGGAAGAGTGGGAGAAGCTCAACGCGGATCTTGACCGTCCCGGAGCGTCGGAGGAAGAGCGGAGACGCTCGGAGAACGCCTTCCGAAATTTGGGACTGACGCCGAAGACGTTCCGCTACGGAAACAGGACGGAGACGGAAAAACAGCGTCCTGCAGTGCGTAGCGGACGCAGGATCGAGGCACCGACGCAATGGCGCGAGCATTTCGACGCATTCTCACGCAGCGTGGGAAACGGCGAGTGAGCCGAAATGATCTGAAATGCAAAGAAGCTCCCGTTTAGAGGAGCTTCTTTTGTGCGTTGAAGACTTTTGATCTCGTTTTGTTTCGGGGCTACTCCAGTTTTTTCGTGCCGGTCCAGGCCTGAACGATCGGTTCAACGGCTTCGGCCCAGAGATAGTAGCCTGCCGTGTTCGGATGGAGCTGGTCAGGCATGAGTTCGGTCTTCAGCGTACCATCTTCGTTCAGGAAGATCCCGTTGATGTTCTTGAAGAAGATGAATTTTCCGTCGGCCAGTGCCGGGAGCTGTGCATTGATGGCGTCGATGCGCACGCGGTACTGCTTTCCGGGAACGGGACCGGTTTCGGGCTGGGAGCGCGGGAAAACGGCGAGGAGCAGGATCTTCGCTTCCGGGAATTTGACGCGCAGTGCCGCGAGGATCTCGCGGATCCCTTCCACGGTGTATCGCGCGGAGGTTTCAGGTCCGCGGTCCATATTGTTCGTGCCGATCATGAGCATGATCATCTTTGGAGAGATGGTGTTGAGCATCGGATTGGCGAGACGCTGCATCGTCTGGTCGGTGATGTCGCCGCTGACCCCGATGTTCACGGTCTTGCGGTTAGCGTTGGAGAAGTACTTCTGGTAGACTTCCAGACCGTAATTTCCCGATCTGTCCCAAAAGTCGGTGATGGAGTCGCCGACCATGAGCAGGTCCACGGTTTCTTTCGCCGGGGCCTGCTCCTGTGCCTGGATCGGAGCGGAGAACAGAGCGGTGAGTGCCGTGAGGCACAGTCCCGCGATGAGTGCGAGGTGTGCGCGGGTGAAGATCTTTTTCATGTGCGTTTTCCTTTTTTCTCTTTTTTCTGAGGGTTGGTGGGGATAAAAATCAACTCACTGCGTCCAATTATACCATAATCTGCCCTTTCAGTAAATACGGGGGCTTGACTTTTTCTTTATTCGTGGCATAATTCAGGAAAATGTATACCGGTTTCGCAGATTTTCCGGTTTCGCGGAGCGCAGGAATCAAATTTTCCGGATCCTTTTTTCTTCAGGGAGCAAAATTTCATGAAAGAACGCATTGAACGGGACTCGATGGGCGAAGTGCGCCTTCCGGCAGACGTCTACTATGGTGCGCAGACGCAGCGTGCTGTGGAGAACTTTCCGATCGCGCAGGCTCCGCTTCCTGCGAAAATGATCCAGGCAATGGGGTTGGTGAAGTGGGCGGCCGCAAGCGCGAATGAAAAACTTGGACTGCTTGGCAAAAAGCTCACGCCGGAGCAGATCGAAGCGATGAAGACGGCGGCACTCGAGGTCGCGGACGGCAAAATGGGAGACCAGTTTCCGGTGGACGTCTACCAGACGGGGTCGGGAACTTCCACGAACATGAACGTGAATGAGGTCATCTCGAACCGTGCGATCGAGATCTGCGGCGGAGACCGTTTCGACATGAAGAAACCGATCCATCCCAACGACCACGTCAACATGGGGCAGAGCACCAACGACATTTTCCCCACGGCGATCCACGTTGCGGGAGCAAAGCTCATTCACGAATCGCTCGTGCCGGCTCTGGAAGCGTGTGCCGCGGCATTCGCGCAGAAGGCGGAGGAGTGGAAGGACATTTTGAAGATCGGACGCACGCATCTTGCCGACGCCACGCCGATGACGCTGGGGCAGGAATTCGGAAGTTTCGCGCGTCAGATGGAGCTGGCGGTCCAGGACGCTCGCGATGCGGAAAAGGCACTCCATGAACTTCCGGCAGGCGGGACGGCCGTCGGGTCTGGGATCAACACGCATCCGCGATTTGCGGCAGAGACGGCAGCATTTTTGAGCGAAAAGACCGGGATCCCGTTCTGTGAGGCGGTCGATCATTTCGAGGCAA
>CAZRGJ010000328.1:0-3894 GCA_964599445.1 uncultured Planctomycetaceae bacterium
AAAGTTTCAGATAAACTTTAGAACCATATCCAATATCGATCGTCACGCCTGTTGACAGCTCTTCGATCAATTTTTTTCCCTCCCACCGATGATACTCTTTTCCATTAGAATGGGTAATGCCATTGTTTCTCTCGGTTATTCCGCGAATCAAAATCTTTACGTCCTCATCCTTCGGTCTCTTTTCAAAGTCGAAGCTTTCAAGAGGCCTCTGAACATAATCTTTGCATTGTGTATGCGTTATCGATCTCTCTTTTCCATCTATTGAGATCTCCAGTCGAATATTGTTGTTCGAAACACTTCCCCAAGTCACCGTTCCGGTACAGGTGAAAGTTTGCGGCGTCTCGAGACTTTCATCATATTCAGCCGCTTTCTGCACACTGCTTTTCATTTTCCCGCCGCCGTACTTTTCCATTCGTTCAAGATATTTTTTGCACGCGCTGTCATGTCTTTTCCGCACTTCCTCATACAGTTCCCGATCCAGCCGCTGAATGAAAGTTTCTTTCAACTGCGTTCCGACCTCTCTCATCTTCCGGATCATGACATCCTGCACATCGTTTCGGTTATGAGAGATCGCGATCTCTCCCGTTTCCTTGAAGATCGCGGCGGCCTGTTCGCAATTCTGAATGCACGATTCCGAATCTGCGTTCGCATTTGCGCTGTCCAGAAGTCTGCAAAGCCGCTCCGGGAAATCCGTCTTCACGACGTCTCCCCACCGTTCCGGCCCAAAATCCTTCATCAGCTTCTTCACATTTTCGGAAGCCTTCTCCATCGTTTGAGCACTCTGGTAAACGGCAAGCGCTTTTATCCATTTACTGTCCATCTCGAGTTTCTCAAGCAGGATCTCCGCCTCCTCTTTGTGAGTTCCGGGGATCTCCTGTGCCTTCACTTTTTTTAAGTACGTTTCCAAAAGTCCCATTTTCTCAGCGGCATCCGTCTTTTGGATCTCCCCCCAAAGCTCTTCCTCGATTTTGTTCTCATAATCGGTGATGATTTTGCGAGCCTCTTCTGCGTAAGTTCCCAACGGATGATATTCGAGGTACTCCTTCGCCAGCTCACACTGTTCCAGCGAGCCTTCCGCAGCGTTCTTTACGCGGCTCCAGGCCGCGTCTTCCGTCCTTTTGGAAATTTCATTCCGGATCTTGGAAACATTACTCAGCAACGGCAGCCGCGACAGCCGCAGAGTCCTCACCCCTCCATCCCAGATACGCACTTCCCGCGCGATCTCTTCCAGCTCCGCGACCGTGACTTTCGGGTCGTCCAGTTTTCCCTGCCAGACACTTATACGCCAGCTTAGCGCAACAGCAGCCGCGATAAAAAATCCGATCAGGCAAAATCCGAACCTGGACCAAAAGACCGTCCACTGTGTTTTTGACGCAAGCGACTTAAACTCATTCAGCTCACGATGCCATTCTTCGTGGACCGTCGGGATCCGGTTCTTCTGCGACTTCACAAGATCAAGCAGCTCGCCGGCGGTTTTCCGACCGAAAAACCATTTTATGGGATTCCAGCCGCGGAGAGCCTTCAATTCCTCCGCCATTTTGCGCATACGCAGCATCTGGATCTGGTCGCACTGGTCCGAAAGCCACACGAACGGTTCCACGATGCCAAACGCTTTTGAACCGAGGACCGGCACGAAATCATCGCCGTCTTTTCGAGCTTTTCCAAACGCGCTGACCGGGAAAATACGGTAGTTCTCGTCTTTCGCATTTTCGCCGTCCGTCAACGGATCTTCCGGTTTTTCCAGCTTGTCCTTCTGAATGGATGCGGCCGCCACACGAATGGAGCGAATGATCTGTCCGCAGAATTCGACTCGCGGCAAAGCACAAAACTCTTCCAGCTTCCGAAATTCGCCTTCCGGGTCATTGAAATCGATCTCCGAGTATTTATCCCAGCGTGAGAAGATCAGCGCGACCGGCATGGATCCCAGCTCCATCTTCCGCTTTCCTTTCAAGGTACTGAAAAAACCATCCAGTACCTGAACCATTTGTTCCGCACGGGAAGTATCGTCGTCCTCCTGAAAAGTATCGACCACGAAAACGAGTCCGTCGCACTTTGAAAAACGTTCATTGAAAAGTGACGTTACGGAATCCGGATCATTCAAGTGTCCAAGATTGATGTGCTCCCCGCAGTAATCCTCCATCGCCGCCACAAAATCTCCGCGCTCGACGCTCCCCATCTCAAAATCAAGCATCAGCCGATTTTCTTCGATCACGTTCGTCGCGTCCGGTTTTTCACCATTTTCCAGTTTCTGAATGATCGCATCCAGCCGTTCCAGTCCTACCTGGTAGTTTTTCACCCTGCGTAGCGATTCATCAAATTTCTGCTGCTTCTCTTCCTCGGCGGTCAACGAACGTTTATCGCGCAGGAGAGTACTCTTGAATCGTCCCTGAGCGTCTCCGTCCCGATTTTGCGCGAGCTGCGCCAAAATGCAGCTTTTCCCCGTCTGCGTCGTTCCAATGAGCGCAAACCGGTACGGAGTCCGTTTCTGTCCATTTCCGTCAGTCTTTTTATTCGCCATCTTTGTGTCCTTTCCTTAAAACTCCAAGCCTGTCATTCCACATCTGGTCCAAGTTCTTTCCGCCGTTTCCCAAAATGCAGGAAACCGCCACCGAAACGAGCCGTCCGCCCGTTCCTTCGCGCTCTGCGTCCAATGAGCAGTCCGACACTCACAAGAACAGCCAACCCTATCCCTTTCCAAGTCAGAAAAAAGGCCGTACACCAATTCCAGAACCCCGAAAGCGTCACGCCGAAACCTTCCGCGACCCCTTCCAGAATTCCCGCAGCGACTCCCGAAACCACCTGCACACCGAATTTCGCGATTTTCGCCGCACCGTCCGTAAGCCACTCTGCGGATTCGGTCAGGTACTCTTCCGGATTCAGCAGTAAAGCGGTCAACGCGCCTCCGCCGACCCAGAGCTTCCAGTGCGGCCGAACGTGCTTCTCCCAGAATCGGACGCCAGCCGTCCCGTAGCGATGAAAGAAACTTCCAAAATCATCCAGCGAGAGCCTTCGCATTCCGTCAGGAGTCGTGATTTTCCCAGCCCGAATCAGATTCTGCATGTTCACGGCATCCGGCACCAGCGACGGATGAAGCCCCAACGCGCACAGAGTCTTCCCGTCTGCCGCGTTCAAAAGCTCACGCCGTACGAGCAGATCCATCGGCACGTCATCCACATTTCGGACCCCGCGCGAAGCCAAAAATACCATCTCCTGCGTCGGAGCGTCCAGTTTCCGGATCACCTGAAGCGTCGCCGGATCCACGTTCCGAAACAGATCGCCAAGCTCGTCCGACATTCTCCGAGCATACGCAGCCTCATCGAGAAACTTTCCCTTTTCCATCAGCACTTCCCGAGCGTTTCTGCGGATATTCGCATCCGGTACGAAGTCGTCCATTTGGCGAAACGGAACGTTCTCTGCCGCTTTTCCAGTCTGCTGAAGCACCTTGCTCAAACCGCGCCACTGCGCCTGCGCCGTCGACAGCCCGAACAGACTCATCCAAACGACAAGAAAAACGATCAGGCTCCCGCTTTTCAATATTCTGCATTTACTGAAATCTTTCATTCTCTTAACCTGCTTCTCTTTCACTGACACACCCCCCACCATGAAGACAGTTCTGATTTCCAGAGCGTGTCTTCAGGGATACCTGTACGCAAGGTCTGGTATGCCTTATGGATCTCCTTCAAACGTTTCACCATTACTTTCTGGTCCTTCGCGTGCTTCACCAGCGACGAAGCCGCCTCGATCCCCTTTGAAATGACGAAAGATACCGCACTCTCTCCCGCAATACGCTCCGCGCCGCGCGCAATATCGACCTGCATCACGACTTTTCGATCCCCACGCATGAAGCTCCTCGCATCCAATCCAGTCACCTTCTTGAACGATTTGCAGCCAAGT
>CAZRGJ010000329.1:0-3888 GCA_964599445.1 uncultured Planctomycetaceae bacterium
TCTTGCCGCTGGAACAGCATTCGGAATCGTTTCTGCGTTTCCCGTTCCGGCTCTTTGGGCCAACGATGTCCCTACGGCGAACTCCCCCTGCGATGAGCTTCGTTTCGCTCTGATCGGCTGCGGAGGACGCGGAATGCTTCTGGCAGACGTCGTCTCAAAACTGCCGGGAATGCGCCTTACCGCCGTCTGCGACCCGGACCGGTCCCGTCTTGGTCCCGCTGCGCAGAAGTACGGTTTGGAGAATGCCTTTACCGACCTGCGTCGGATCCTTGAAGATCCCGATGTGGATGCCGTCCTTATTGCGTCGCCGAATCACTGGCACTGCCTCGCCGCGATCTGGGCAATGCAGGCCGGAAAGCACGTTTACGTGGAGAAACCGCTCTGTCTCTCATTTTGGGAAGGCCGTCAGGTCGTCAACGCGGCGAAAAAGTACCGAAAATTCTGCCAGATCGGTACCCAGATGCGAACGGATGCCGTCCTTCATCCGTTCGTGAAACAGAAACTTCACGAAGAAAAGATCCTCGGAGAACTCCGCTCCGTCCGCGTGAACCGCTCGTGGCCCAGGCGTCCGATCGGTTTGCGGGAAAAACCGTACTCCATCCCGGAAATTCTCGACTACGATCTCTGGCTCGGACCTGCGCAGGATCTTCCGATCTACCGGGACCGCATTCAGTACGACTGGCACTGGATGTGGAATACCGGACACGGCGAAATGGGAAACTGGGGCGCACATCTGCTCGACGACTGCCGAAATGATGTCCTGCTGGACCGTGCTGCCGTCCCAAAGCGCGTTCTGTGCATTGGCGGAAGAGTCGGCAAAAAAGATGCAGGCGAGACACCGAACATGGCACTCACCTGGTTCGATACGGGGAACATTCCGGTCGTTTTCGGCATTTCGGGACTTGAAGATGCCCAAAAACGGCATTTCACCGGAAACATAAAAGGGCCGAGGAGCGGATACGTCGTCTACTGCGAGGGGGGACGGTACGAAAAATTCTGGGGCGGTGGCGTTTTCTACGATTCCGATGGAAAGAAGATCTGCGAGATCGCGGGGAATTCCGAGCACTACGGGGCATTTCCGCACATTCAGAATTTTGCGGATTCGCTGAGAAACGGAAACGAATCTGCCCTTAACGCTCAGATCGAAACGGGATTCCACTCTTCCTTCTGGTACAATGCGCCGAATATGGCGTACCGGCTCGGTCGGAAGTACTCGAAAAGTGAGGTCGTTTCGTTTCTCGAGATGACCGGAAAGAGCGGATGCTGGGGGGAGATCCTGAACGAAATGGAAGAGCATCTGGCGAACAATCAAATCGCGATGGAAGACGGCACATTCACCATGAGTCCCTGCCTGGAGCTTGATGCACAAACTGAACGTTTTGTCGGCACCTTCGCAGAAGAGGCAAACCGGATGGCGGAAATGTGTCCCCGACGCGGTGTTTTTGTGGTTCCGGAAGTTTAGGGTCAGGAAGAAGACTGCTTCAGAGACGGCCCGCCTCCTGTTTTGAAATCTACGGCATTTCCGCAGCAAGATACCCGCGGAGCATTGCGCGGATCTCTGGTCTCAAGCCGACCGTAGGGACCCGCAGGACCGGGAATCCGAGACTTTCTGCCAAACCGCGTGCTTCTACGTCCAGATCGTACACGACTTCCATATTCTCAAAAGGAAATCCTGGCGGAATGAGCAAAAGCGGCGGTCGGGTGGTGCCGGAATCTGCGATTTTCTGAATGACGTCAAGTGTCGACGGTTCCAGCCACGGGATCGGCGCGGCACTGGCACTCTGCCAGCCAAGAAGGACCTGGTTTTGCGGAAAACGCGCTTTCAGTGCCTTTACCGCAGCCAAAACTTCTGCCTCGTACCCATTTCTGCGGGCCAGCGCGGTTGGTAAAGAGTGGACTGAGAAAAGGAGGACCGCCTCCGTCTTCTGTTCCTCCGGAAGACTCTCAAGTGTTTCAGAAATGACGGCTTCCGCTGCGTCCAGAAAATGTGCGTTTTCTGAAAACGGCGGGAAAAATTCGGCATCTGCGAATGCATCCAGCCCCAATTCTTTCGAAAGTTCGTCTCGGACCTGCGTCCATTTTTCGAGATACGTCGTGAGGTATCCGCCAAACGGAGACGGAATGAAGACGAGCGGCTGTTTTTTTCCTTCCTCCGCCATTTGCCGAAGCGTTTCTTTCAGAGCCGGTTTTGCGTAGCGGCATCCAAAAAAGACGGGGACCTTCGGTACATTTTCCGACCAAAGGCGCATGAATTCCCGGATCGTACCGTTCATGGGACTCCGACCGTCGAAAAGAGCATAGTGCGCCAGCACTTCAGCCAGCCGTTCCTCTGGGATCCGCTTTCCCTGTGCGATATTCCGAAGAAACGGCTCGACTTCTTCCATCGATTCCGGACCGCCGTATGCGTAGATGAGTAAAGAATCAAACTTTTTCATTGCCCTGAGTCCCGTTTTGCGCGATTTCTGGTTCAGATCTCCACGAGTTCTGAAGAATCAAAATGCGGCGCGATCGTGCACCGAAACTGTTCTCCCAAAATTCTGTGGTGTGCGTCAAGGACACAGTCCAGTGAATTGTTTTCGTGGGAGATGTGCCCCAAAATGATCTGCCGAAGCCGCTTTCCATGCCGTGCCAGGAGATTTGCCGATTCAAAATTCGAAAGATGACCGGCTCTGGAGCGGATCCGGTCCTTCGCCCACTGCGTGTAGAATCCGTTTGCGAGCATTTCCGGATCGTAGTTGCTTTCAAGAAGTATGCCGTCCAGCGACTCGATCACTGCCGGCAGTTCCGGGAAAACGTACCCAAGATCCGTGCAGACTCCAAATCGGGTCTTTCCGTCATCCACGACGAAACAGACTCCATCTGCGGCATCGTGCGGCGTCGAAACTGCTTCGATGTTGAGATCGCGAAAACGGAATCGGGTATTGGCGCAGAAATGCTCCACTCCGCCGGGAACACGGATGCCTTTCGACTGAACGGCTTCGCAGGTCTTGAGCGTCATCCAGACCGGAAGTTTGAATTTTCGGTGAAACGCACTCATGCTGGCCGTGTGGTCGCGGTGGTCGTGCGTAATGAAGACGGCATTCACGCTCCGAATGTCGATCCCGTGCATGGAAAGACGATTTTGCGCGCAGATCCCGCTGATCCCGGCGTCAAAAAGCAGGCGAGTCTCCCCACTTTCCACGTAAATGCAGTTTCCGCTGCTTCCTGATTGGAGCGAAATGACCCTCACGCGACCTCCTCCGGATGGCTCATTCGCCGAGCAGGTAGCGGTTCACGACCGTGATCCCGCTGATGATCGCGCCGATGATCCCGACCATCCCCTGGTCCGTGCCGCAGACGAAAAGATTCTTGAACGGCATCATTCCAGAGTAGTTTTTGACCGGTGCACCGTAGATCGCGCCGTTTTCGTGACCGGTAAAGCGGTAAACCGTTTTGGGCGTAAACATGTCGGAGTCGATCATGTACGGACGAAAATCCGGGATCATGCGCGATGCAGTTTCCGTGATCTTTGCGTACCATTCCTTCTTTTTCGCCGAGTATTCGTCTTTGG
Source organism: uncultured Planctomycetaceae bacterium (assembly GCA_964599445.1). Taxonomy (GTDB): domain Bacteria; phylum Planctomycetota; class Planctomycetia; order Pirellulales; family Thermoguttaceae; genus RGIG3701. The sequence goes on from CAZRGJ010000329.1 coordinate 3,551, forward strand.
GAAGAGAATTCCATCGCTCGTAGTTCGCCAGTGCCGTGATCCGGATGACGCCCTCTTTCAGCGGTTCACTGTACGCGAAATTGTTCGGGGAACAGATGACACCGCTGCGCAGGTCGCAGAAATCATCCGGTTTGCGATAGTCAAATTTTTCCGAATCGTTGAAAAAAACGATCGTGTCTTCGTGTCCGAAATTTTTCGGCTGGCGATCCAGGACAGAAATCGTTTCGACGAACCCCAGTTCTCCCGGCTTACACTGTTCCATGACCGATTTGTCGTCGAGGTACTCCTCGCACATGCGGAGCGTTTCCCGCTGTCCGGCCGACGAAAGGACCGGTTTG
>CAZRGJ010000330.1:0-3886 GCA_964599445.1 uncultured Planctomycetaceae bacterium
ATGCTTTTTGTTGGGTAATCTTTTGTAAAAAACGTGGTTTTTCGAGGTTGCCACTCTACGGTTTTATATTATGAAGGCCGCAGCGTTTTTTTGTTTTACGCGGCCGCCAAGTATCAATTTTCCTAAAAAAGGGAGTTCAAATGAAACATCTTCGTACACTCTGCATTTTTTTGACGACTGCGTTTATTGGCACTGCCGTCTGTCTCGGGGAAACGAAACCTCAGGCCTCTCCGGAAACCGATCCGTCCACCGCAAATACCCAGACTGAGGCATTTTCCAGCCGCGATGTGCAGGAGAATGACGCGATCTATTTCAAAGTGGAAGAATTTGACGTCTCAGCAAATCCGGCACTTTGTCCCTATTTTGAAGTTTACTCGCACGAAGGAAATGAAAAGGACCGGGTCGCGCGGACCTGGGCCTCGGAAAGGTTTTTGAACGTGAAGTCCGTTTCAGATCCGGACGACTACGAGATCTCGATCCCCAAAACGGAAGGCGCGACACTTTCGATCGACGTCCTGACTGACTATGGGAATGAGGTCCTTGCGGAAGGCAGAACATTTCCCGCAGACGTTCTTTTGAAGCAGACTGACCCGCAAGCGGTCCAGAAACTGGAGATCTCGCCGGGAAACACGGTGTCCCTGCGATTTGTTGAGGATAAGAAACGAAAAAAGGTTTTTCAGATCATCGGTTTCAGTATTCAGAAAATCTCCAAACCCGCGCGTAAAAAACTCATCAATAAAAGCACGATGAAACTTCAGATCTTCTGCGACAGGGAAAGCGTCCAGAAACACACGATGCCGAATGGACGGCTGAAAAACACCGAGCTTCAGATCGAAGATTTTCTTCTCGAACAGGAACTTGTGGAGAACGTCCGGATCGAATTCCAGAATTCATGGGGAAAAGCGGCTTCATTCCAGATCCCGGAAGACGAACTGATCCGAAAGCTGAAAGAAACGATCGACCAGCACCCCGGAGATCCGTCGTCGTGGAAAATGAAGTTTCAGGATGCCGTCGGTAATTCGTGCGTCCTGAAATTCCAGGGAGTCCAGCATCTCTACCGAGTGAAGTCCATCCGGATCCCGGAAGGTGCGCCGGTCCGTTCGGAAGCTCGGCCGATCCTTTCCACGAAAGATCCGAATTTCCGGATCTACGTGATGGAAGACGGTCGGTTTTGCGGCGTGAATTCAAAATACGCACGCTCAAGTGCTCCGCGTTCCTGGCAGAACGATTTTGCTCCCGATGAGAAGAATCTTTTTCTCGTGAAGGCAGGCTGTGCGCATATTTACTCGATCCATGTGGAGGACACCTCGCCGCTTCTGGATTCTCCCATGGTCTTGGAGTTTGTGGATCTGACGGCCGAGTCTTTCCGATCGGAGATCCGCCAGCAGCTGCCCTCCATGATGTCGGAAGAACGCGCAAGCCGGATCTTTTTTAAGGAAGTAAAGGAGAAACGGTAAAATGAAGTACCGAAAAATGACTTTTTCCAGAGTTGGGATCGCTGCAGTCTCTCTGTTGACGGGCGGACTCCTCATTTCGCAGACCTGCTTCAGCAGCACAAACGCACAGTCCGCGGCAGTTTCCAAACCCGCAATAGAGACGCTTTCAGCAGAACGTCCGGCGGCGGTTCAGGAACTGACCGAAATGTTCCGGGAAGCTCTGACGCTTGCTCAAAACACGGAAAACGCCAACCAGGAAAAGGGAGAAGCAATGATCGAGGCAGCTCTCGCACAGGGAGCTGAATATTCGGAAGCGTACGCGGCATTCTGGGCACTTTACCGACAGTTTCTTGAAAAAAGTCCCGCATCGGACGAAGTTAGACTCACGATGCTCGAAGCGTTCACCCTGTCCTTTGAGGACACCTCGCTGAAATGCCGGACACGCGCGGAATTTGAGCGTTTCTGGAAAGTGCAGCAGGAAGTAAACGTTTACCTGGCGGAGCTGGAAAAGAAACTGACGGCCAGCGGCGAGACAGAATCCGCGGAAAACGCAGGAACGGAAACGAACGATATGCTGGCTGAAATTCAGACTGGACTCAAGGAGCTTGAGAACGAGTGGCTGACACTGAAAAATAAAATCCAAAAGGAAAAGAACTGGGACGAATTCAATCGCCAGACTCTCTCCGGTCGGGATCCGGAGAGTACGGAACCATTCGCCAAAGGCAAGACGTACCTGTTCATGGAAAAGATCCAGAAATTCGCGCAGGAGAAACTGGAAACGGAGGGATTCGTGCTGCTGATGGAGATTGCGCCGGACGAAACTTTCCAGATCCGGCAGCGTGTGCAGGAACTTCTGGAAAAAGGCCGGATCCTGAATCAGACGCGATACAATCTCTGGGCAAATTTCATGATCTGCAATACGCCGGAGAATGTGAGCGGGATCGACAGTCTCAGCTGGATCTCGCCGGAGTATCTTCTTCCGGCCCTTACGCCGTACTATCAGGAGAAACTCAACAAATGCCTGGAAAACTCCCGGAATCCGATGGCTCTGGCAGATAATATCATAAAGATCACCCTGACTGAAAAAGTTCCCCTTTCCGCGTTTTAGTGAGCCATGAAAAACATGAAGAAAAAATCGATTTTAATTTTGGTGTTTTTCGCTCTTTTTCTGACGGCGTTCGGTACAGAACTTTCCGCTCGCGAGCCGAATTTGGGAAAACTGATTTCCGGAACGGCTCCGATCGCGGATCCTGCCGATCGATTCGCGATCGGCACGGAAATCGATTTCAGCAGCGTGGATGCGCTTTCCCCTGAAGAACGGCGGGATCGGGTCCTTGGAAAGCCCTCCGAAGAAAAAGCCCGCGAGTTCGGAATCCGAAGGCAGTATCTCAAGAGGCGTGGAAAAGCACAATTGGCCGGGAAAGGATTTGAGGAATTCACGACCAGGTCGGTCCAGAAACGTTTGCCTCGCGGGATGCGGGTAGAATCCACCGCGATTCTCGGCGCACCACACGATCCTGCCGACCTGATCCTGACAAAAAACGGAAAGGTCGTGGAAAAATTCCAGCTGAAAATGGGGGAGCAGACGACTTACGCCGCTCTGAAAAATCCCAAATACACGGGGCAAAAGATACTCACTCCGCGAGACGCACTGAAAAAGATCCAAAGAGATCTCGCTCGGGGAAAATATTCGCCCCAAAAAGCGGAAATTTTGAGAAACGCCATCGCGGATGGACGGCTTACGGATAGTATCGCGGGAATCCAAGTGTCAACCAGCAGAAAAGCCTCCCGCTGGAGCCAAAAGCAGCTGCGCAAGCAATGGAAGGAAATGTTCAACGCGAAAGGACTTCCGAAGCACATAGACCTGCCGAATGGACTTCATGCGGTCCACGGCGGAAAAGTTCTGTTCGTCAAATCATTGGGAATTCTGGATGATCTGGCCAAACCGCTCGTCATTTTTGACCTGCTGCGCGGTGGGCAGATCTTTTACTCCACGCACATGGCCTACCATACCGGCATTCTGGACCGTGATCTGGCACAGTTGAAAGTTCTGATCGGCTCTGTGCAATTGGCAGTCGGTACAGTCGGTGTCGTCGCCATTCTGCTTCCCAATCCGGCTTCCATCGTGATCGGAGGTGCCGTTTTGATCGTGAGTTTGGGTATCGAAGCGGCCCTCTGGATCGTGGACAAGATCCAGGAACGGAGGATCCGGAATCAGCATGAGATGATCTGCCGGCTTCAGGAAAACGAACGTCCGTATGCACTCCATCAGCTTCTTATCCGGCAGATCCCCTAAGGATGCATTCCGCTCCATTAGCCTCCCTTGGAAAGGGAGGTTTTTTTGTGCGTGTCCACGCATTCAGTCTTCCCCTTTTAGTGGAGGGGTACCGCCGCAGGCGGTGGAAGGGGTTGGTGCCTTTTTTGACGGACTTGAGGTTTCCGGAAGGTCC
>CAZRGJ010000331.1:0-2781 GCA_964599445.1 uncultured Planctomycetaceae bacterium
CCTCTATTTATTTCTGAATTCCCGCCGTCTTTACTCTATTTCTGAAGTCCTTCAAGGTACTCCGCGATGTCGTTCCGACGCTCTTCCCGAGCCTTTTCAGCCGGAGTCTGCCGGTCTTCATCCACTGCGTTGACGTCGGCTCCCTTTTCGACCAGGTACTGCACGATCTCCAGAGTTCCCTCTTCTGCCGCGATGTGCAGCGGGGTTTCCCGGTCATCGTTGGCGGCGTTGATTTTGGCGCCTTTCTCGATGAGGAGCTTCACGAGGTCGAGGCTGCGTCCGTCGCACGCTTCATGCAGAGGAGTGGCGTAATCTTCATTTTCCGCGTTGACATTCGCGCCTTTTTCAATGAGGAGTTTCGCAGTTTCGAGCTGGCCGCGTTCCGCAGCACCGTGCAGCGGGGTCTCTGCGTCGTCGGTCTCTTCATTTACGTCGGCTCCCTGATTGATGAGCTGCTGGACTTTCGCGGTGTCGCCTCTTTTCGCGGCGCGGTACAGTGCCGGCTCGTAATCGGCTTTGACGGCGTTTCCGGATCCGGAGATCAGGACAGCGGCGGCACTCAAAACGAGGATGGAAAGGATCTTTTTCGACATGATATTTTCTCCTGTTGGAAAAGGTTTTCTTTCATTTTTATTTTGGGTCGTTCAGGGTGTCGGGGGTTCCCTCACCTGATATTCATAGTATACGGCAGGAATATTCAGTCTTTTTTCATGTTTTGTAAATTTTTTGTAAATTAGGAAAAATTCCGCGCATTTTTTAAAAAACGGAGACGTTTTGGGGAAAACATCTCCGCTCATTTGGGCTGTGCCGCAGATTTTTGAGAAGGTCTCGTTATTTTTTCGTGAAGATCTTGACGTTACGGAACCAGATCTCGCCGCCTTCGGACTGGAAGGCGAATTTACCTTCAATGTTCGACGCATTGCAGACCCAGTTCACCGGCTGGCCGTTGAGCAGGACGAAAATGGAATCTTCATGGCAGATGATGACCATTTTGTTCCATTCCTTGCCGGGTTTCTGGGCGTTTTTGACGTTCTTGACGCGATGCAGTTCCGCACGGACTTTTTCGCCGTCGACCGAGCGCGGGCGGTAGTCGTACCGGTCCGTCGCGCCGATGAGCGTATGGCCGTGGAAGCCGAAGAGATGCCCCATTTGCTGCGTCTGGAGCTGACATTCGATGCACGGCGGAAGGAATGCCGGGGTGGGACGGTCTTCCCCGTCGGTCATGCGGAGGAAGAAGCCGCTGTTGACTTTCGGATCGTCGGTCGGATAGCAGATCTCCGCCGTGAGGACGAAATTGCGGAGCTTCAGATCTTTCGGAGCAAGCCAGCCGAACGGAGTACCGCCGACTTTAAGGATTCCGTCTTCGAGCTTGAAAACGTCTTCCTTTTTGACGCCGCCGTCGAGGAAACATTCAAAATCATCAAGCGTTTTTCCGTCCAGAGTCCAGGCGATTTCCGGAGCAGGGCGTCCCTGGGCGGAGACCGTGTTCGTGAAGAGACCGAGCGTCAAAACCAGCGCGAGTGCCGGGATGAGCGAAAGGAGCGTTTTTTTCATGGAAGGACCTTTCTTTTCAAAAGGATGGCGGGAAGGAAAATGAAAAAGGAATTTCGAAAAAGCGGGTTTCCGAGGACGCCTTTTTCCACATTTCTCTGATTTTAGCAGAATCCCGGTACTCTGTCAACGGGTTTGAGGGTTTTGCGGGGTGAGTTTTTCGGGAAATTTCAAAATGTTTTCCCACGCTCCCCCTTGAGAGAATCGATGAACGGAGTATAATAGACCGTATCCGTGGGCAAGCGGAAAATATTTTTATCGTTCAGGTCCTCCCATTCCAGACAGGAAATTTTTTATGAAAACACGTGCAGAAGAATATGCGGGTCTTTCCATCGCAATGGTCACTCCTTTCAAAGATGACAAAGTGGATTACGAAGCGCTGGAACGCAATACCGAGTTCCTGATCCGCTCCGGAGTCACGTGTCTGGTTCCGGTCGGAACGACGGGGGAATCGCCCACGCTGACGCATGAAGAACACGAAAAAGTCATCACCACAGTCGTTCGCGCAGCTGCCGGACGCTGCAAGGTCATGCCCGGTACCGGCTCGAACTGCACGAATGAAGCACTGCGTCTGACCCGCTGGGCGGAAGATACCGGCGCGGATGCGGCTCTGGTCGTGGCTCCGTACTACAATAAACCGACGCAGGAAGGCTTCTACCAGCATTTCAAGGCGGTCGCGGAAGCCGTCAACATTCCGATCTGCGTCTACAATATTCCCGGCCGTGCCGCGAAAAACATCGAGCCGGAAACGATCATTCGGCTTGCCGAGATCCCGAACATCAAAATGGTGAAGGAAGCGACCGGCGCGATGGATCAGGCGTCCCGTATTTTGGCGCAGACCGATCTGACCGTCTTGAGCGGCGACGACAGCATGACGCTCCCGCACATGGCCGTCGGGGCGAAGGGGATCATCTCCGTCGTCGGAAATATCGTGCCGCAGGATATGGTCGCGCTCTGCAATGCGATGCTCGCCAATGACCTGGAAACTGCCCGGAAATGGCATTTCAAGACGTTCCAGCTCTGCCGCGATATGCTGAGTCTCGCGACGAATCCGATCCCGGTCAAAGCCGCAATGAAACTTCTCGGCATGGATACCGGAGAGCTTCGCCTGCCGCTTACTCCGCCGGATGAAAAACAGGAAGCGTCGCTCATCGAAACGCTGAAACGCTACGGACTTCTCTAATTTTCAGAGAGATCCTGTCCGATTCCTGATGCCGGTAAATTTTCGTT
>CAZRGJ010000331.1:2791-3882 GCA_964599445.1 uncultured Planctomycetaceae bacterium
AAGATAATCAATAACATCTCTTATCATTTTTTTTGAAAGAAGAAGGAGGTTTCATGAAATTCCGTTTTTTGTTTTCCAGATCCTCTCTTCTTTTAATTTTGGCCTGGCTGCCGTTTTGTTGGCTGACGTTTCAAGCAGTCCATGAACTGGGGCACGTGCTGACCGCAGTTGGTACCGGAACGGAAGTCGAAAAAGTCGTGCTGGCACCTTGGACTTTTTCCAGAACGGAGACGGCATTTTCTCCGCTTCGCACATGGATTCTTTGGGGCGGAGCTGTTGGCGGGTGTGTCATTCCGGTCATTTTCTGGCTTTGCTGGAAATTTTTTCGTATGCCTGCCGAATTTCTTTTTCGATTTTGGGCAGGTTTCTGCCTCATCGCCAATGGCGCGTATTTCGGAGCGGACTTTTCGACGGTTGGTCCGACGGATGCGGGAGAACTTTACGCACTCGGAACGCCGCGTTCTGCGCTCGTGATTTTTGGGATCACTGCCGTTAGTGCGGGGCTTTTTCTCTGGAATGGTCTGGGGTGTTTTTGGGGATTGGGAAAAACTCCCCAAAAGATAGAAAAGTCCGCCATCCTGCTCGCCTGGAGTGCTTTTCTTGCGGTCCTTCTCGCGGAAATCGTTTGGAATACTGTTTTTTGAAGAACAAAAAGAGAAAATTTTTCAGAATGTCCACAAAAAAACGTTCCCCAAAATGAGGAACGTTTTTTCTTTATTTCGATGAAAAGCTTGGACTACTGGGCAGCGCAGGCTTCTTCACGAGTCGCGACGACGTTCACGCGGGAACCTTTGCGGTCGAAACGAACGAAACCGTCAACCAGAGCGAACAGGGTGTAATCTTTTCCCTGACCAACGCCTTTGCCGGCGTCGAATTTGTTGCCGCACTGACGAACGATGATGTTGCCCGCTTTGGCTTCCTGACCAGCGTAAAGTTTCACGCCGCGGCGCTGTGCATTGGAATCACGACCGTTACGGCTGCTGCCTTGTCCTTTTTTATGTGCCATGAGTACCCACTCCTGAAAAAAAGTTTATTTGTGAATATTTTTCAGAATTTATTAACAAGCAGGGAGTATTTTACTCGAACATACA
>CAZRGJ010000332.1:0-3879 GCA_964599445.1 uncultured Planctomycetaceae bacterium
GGGATCCCGAAGGCACCCCTCTTTCCGCCTCTTACAATACCAAACGAGTCGGTGTTACCGGCATTCAATCCACGAGTTGGGAATCCGTTGTCAATGGGGCCGTATTAGATAATAATCCGGAGGAATGCGGCGGTGGAAAGAGGATCTATCCGGAAACGGATCTCTCAGGAACATTAAAGAATACTGTAAATATCAGAGTCACATTGGAAAACGCGATTCCAGAGGGAATGACAGGGAGTCTTCGCTTAATGGTTCTGGATCCAATGAATCAATGTAAAGATGGGAATAACCAATCGGTAGGCAGTTTTTCATCTTGGCAGCATGATTCTTGGCAGTGCAACAATTATGGTTCCTATTCATTGACCAATAGTCTTTATTTTGCGGAAGAAACGATTTCCAATACTGCCTTGCTGACGATCACGCAGGCCAATCCCGGCGATAATTACATAGTTATTGCGGCTCCGGATGATAATCTGTATGAACATGCCTTCATCTATATTGCAGTTAACAGCACTACAGATTATAAGACTCCTTATTTTCTGACTTCGGACGGCAGTTCTCCCGTGCCGGAAGAACAAAAAACCGAACTTCTGACGGTTTGGAGAACGCTCTGGCTGGAAGTAGATTGTTTTAAATTGAGAGAAGCGGATGAGGATGGGGATTGGGGGCTTGATTTGGAAACGAATGATGATGAATCGGGACTTGAGGAAATGACTCTTTATCTGGAGGGTCCTGTTAAAACAGAATTAGAGAGAGCATGTATAAGTATAAATAAATATATACAAGGAAGTGATGCTGATATTGAAACAAAAGTGGGGGAAAGTATTCCACAATATTTGTTAGAACCCGTTTTTACAACATCTTCAGAGACTCCGGGGAGTAGCAATTTAGACTATTTAAATTTTGTAAGTTCCAAAAGATCATTACCAAATCCGACATCAGATTTTTGGAGTGTATATGTAGTTGGAGGATATCAGGCATATGGTAGTGATAACATTGGTACAAGATTTGAAATCCATGGCCATAATCTACTGCAAAACAATCAGAGTGTGATTGCGATTGAAACTCTGTTTGAGTACGCATCATCAATTGGGAATACAGAGGCACTGGAAGATAATTTTAATTTGTGTAAAAGCCGGATCCTCCTTCATGAATTATGTCATTGTTGGGGAATTGATGATGTTGCTCAAAGTGATGATAATTGGATCTCTGGAGTTATGGTAACAGGAAATGTTAATATGCTAGATCCTGTTTACTGGAGTATTGGCTATTTAGATATCCAAAAAATTCAGAGTAAATCTTTTCCATATGCAATATAGGAGTTTTGAGAAATGAGAAAGATACGTATATTTTTTCTTTTGTTTTGTTTATGGATCATATCAATAAATGGTCATGGAGAAATGATGCCGATCGCTTGCGTTTTGGGAAGTGTTCCGGATATTTTTCCCACACAGGAAATCGCTTCGGAATCGGAAAATAGAGTCCCTGAACAAACGGAAACGCGGCTTTATTCGCAGGAATTACCGACGGAACCGGAGCAAAAAAAGCTTGGTCTGCAAAACGTTTTTGATGTTTATCCGTGTGAAATCGCGTTGGGAGACACGATTTATTGGGGCCGTATGCTTGAGAATCAGAATACGGACACGCTTTGGATGTCAGGAAAGAACCGAGATGCGGTCCAATGGAACTGGTATATCTATTCTGCCGACCTTTTCACAAAATACAGTTTTCAAAAAGGCGGACTGTCGCTTTATTCGATCACCTGTACACGGGAAGATCTGTCTTCGGCACCTTGGGAGGAAACTTTCTACCAGCAACTGATGGAAGTTCGTCCGCAGTACGATTCCGGAGAATTTGGCTTTCTTTCGAAGGGGATCCCGAATTTTATACTCGAATATCCGATCAGGGGAGGAGAAAAACTTCTGATCATCGGCGACAGTCTGGAATTTCCCCCTCTGGAAGATTGGGAACATCCGTTCTGGAAACGTGTCCGAAAAGAAATGGCTTCCGGCAAGCAGGTCGAGATCTCTCTTAATTTGGCTTTTCATAGGTCCCGTCTACTCTCATTTGCCGCACAGCCGGTCTCCATTCCGATTCGGATAAAACCGCGGCCGGAGGCAGAGATGCAGGAGATCCAAAGATGGTATGATGGGACTCCGGAAGAACTTTTTCCGGAAGTGATCGAAAATGTGAAGGTCTGGGGACAGGATTTTCAAATTCAGAACGGGAAGAATCTGCCTGTTTTTAAAGATGGAAAGACCGCCATGGAAAAAATGGAAGGGGGAAACATACTGATTCGGAAAAAATCGGTTCCCGCGTACTTTTTTCTGCCAGCAGGATGCCGAAAACCTTCCGGACAGGGGATCCCGAAAAATTCTGCCGGCTGGAAAGCTCTGGAAGAACGTTTTTCTGCGGGAACCATGCGGGATGAGATCCGTATGACACGCCATTTACTGGATATTTTTGAGCATCCGGGACATGCTGTGGAGCTTGGGATACCGCACATTGAGGCAAGTGCCGCAGAAATGGACCGCTGGATGGAGACGCTTCCGGATGTACAGCGGCTCGTGATGCTTGGAAAGATCCGGACCCGATTTCATGAAATTTACATGGAGGTAGATCTTGAAAAATCTCAAATCGGCCTGATCGCACGGGCATTGTGGATCCGTTATCGTGAATTCAACCTCTGGAGATGGTATAGCGAAACGACTCTTTGGGATAAATTTTTTCTTCAAGAGCAGCTGGACAAGAAAACGTTACAGAACTACCGCAGAATATTGATCAGAAAACACAATAGCCGACGTGCGCAGGAAACAGAAGCCTCGGAGAGTCTGGAAACGGAGGAAAAATGATGAAGAGCCAGAAATTCATGATACGGTGGCTGTTTTTCGCATGTCTGTATTGTTGTACACTCGGCGTGTAGGCGGAGAATGGAATAGAGGCAAAGTGTCATTGGGTATTTTTGAAAGGTTTTCCCTATTGATCGATGAAAGGAGCCATTTATGTATCATAATAGAATAATGAGTTTGATTTGGTTATTTCTTCTTTCGTCTGTTTTCATTGGGATCGTGAATGGAATGGACAAATGGGAGAACAAAATAAAAGCTCGCGAAAAAGTCAAAGACGATTTGGAGTTTCTGGATCTATTGGCTAAAGGGGATCTGTATCTCCATCAAAAAGGCTGTCGTCCGGGGTTGGAGAGCTGGTTTGTTACGGAACATCCTTTATACGCTGATATTTTTGTGCTCAGTGGGCAGCAAGTCGATCATTGGATCGAGCTTGAACCGACCGAGATCCCGATCGGAGGGATCGTTACGCTTCGCCGAATATATTAAAAATTTGGAGGAACAGGAAACGATCCGAGTCAGTTCTGTGGGACGCTCCATTCCAAAACTTATACTTGTTCTGGATAGGAAATATGAATACACGCTTTGGCCAACAGAAGAAAGTGCCGGAGCTTATGCGAAGAGCCGGGAACGGATACTTGAACATGAAGAGCTGAAAAAGCATCAGGTCGCGATCTCTCCGGGAGAGACGGTCCTTATGGAGGAATTGAAGTATCAGGTGCCTCCCAAAAGTATCGATCCGTTCTGGATGTATATTCGTGAACGGATGTTCGAGGCCGAAGAAGATCACTTTACGTTTCCGATCCGGATAGAGGCATCGTCCGTAGAGATCCGCCCCGCGGAACTGACCGTCACGAAACAGCCTCTGGACTTGAAGGCCCTTGGGAAGAGATTTCAGAAGGAAGTTCAGAAAAAACCACAGCAGGAGAATGAAACTTCAGGAGAGATGGAGTTTCTGTGATCCTGTCAATGGGGGGTAATGAAAAAATTTAATTATTTTTTCACTTGGCGGATGCTCGGCTTCTCAACGGGA
>CAZRGJ010000333.1:0-3854 GCA_964599445.1 uncultured Planctomycetaceae bacterium
GGACTTCCACCGCAGCGGCGGTCTGAGCGGTCTGAAGATCAGCGGCGGTGATGCCAGTCTCGTGAACCTGCTCATGCTGGCGTTCCTGTTCTTCGCCGTCGTGACGGGCGTCGTGTTCATCACGCTTGGTCAGCGCCGGATTCCGTCCCAGAGTGCGAAGCACGTCCGCGGCCGCCGCGTCATGGGCGGTATGCGTCAGTACCTGCCGATCAAAGTGAATCAGGCTGGCGTCATGCCGATCATTTTCGCAAGCTCCCTGCTCATGATCCCGGCGTGGCTCTTCGGTATGCTTGCGCAGTCTTTCGGCGGCAATGCGAACACCGTTTGGCTTGGTCAGTGGTTTGGTTCCGCGGCCGGCTGGTTCTCGCATGACAGCATGTTTACGTACAATTTCTTCTACATCGTGCTGATCTACTTCTTCTGCTATTTCTGGACGGCCATTACGTTCAATCCGAAAGACATGGCGGAAAACCTGAAGCGGAACAATACGATCATTCGCGGTCATCGTCCGGGCAAGCGCACGCAGGACTACCTTGAAAAGGTCATGCTTCACATCACGTATGTGGGCGCGGGCTTCCTGGCGGTCGTGGCGATCCTGCCGCACATCATGGCGAATGCGATGCACATCGACTACAACCTGGCGAGCTTCTACGGCGGCACCAGCCTCCTGATCGCCGTCAGCGTGGCGTTCGACCTTGTGCAGAAAATCGACAGTCACCTCGTGATGGTCAATCACAAAGGTCTGCTTGAGAAATAGTTTTACGTGAACTTTCGTGTTCATTTTCGAACAGACGGCTCCGGTTTCGGCTGGAGCGTTTGTTCGTTTTCCTGTTTTTAATCCTGAAATTGAAACATACGGAGAATTTCCATGCGTTTGGTTTTCATTGGTCCTCCGGGAGCCGGAAAAGGCACTCAGGCTGAATATCTGATCAAAAAATATCATCCCGCTCATCTTTCCACCGGCGACATGCTTCGCGCTGCCCGTGATGCGGGGACCGAAGTTGGTCTGAAAGCGAACGAATACATGTCCAAAGGCGAACTGGTCCCGGACCAGGTGATCGTGGACATCATCAAAGAGCGTCTGACCCAGGACGACTGCAAGGAAGGTTTCCTTCTGGATGGTTTTCCCCGCACGATCGCGCAGGCGGAAGCGCTTGACGTGATGCTCAAGGAAGCCGGCACGCCGCTGGACGTGGTTCTTGAACTGCGTGTTCCGGAAGAGGAACTCTTCACCCGTCTGGCGAGCCGCGGCCGTGCGGACGATCAGCCCGAAGCGATCCGTACCCGTCTGGTCGGCTACCGCAATCAGACTTCCCCGCTGCTTGACTACTATGGCAAGCAGGGCCTGCTTCAGACTATCGACGGTCTTGGCGCGATCGAAGAGATCTGGTCCCGCATTGAAACGGTGCTGGACAAAATTGCGTGATGCAGTTTGCGCAGACTCTTAAATCAAAGAAAGCCGTGAATCTGTTTGCGGCTTTCTTTTTTCATATCTGCCGAAAATCTTTCCGTACCCCCTCTTGCTCTTTATGGAAAAAGGAGTAGAATAGGAACGTAACGGTTTCATGATGTGCGTCTCCCCGCGCACTGGATAAGAAAGAAGACGAAAATGATTGAATTAAAGACAAAACGTGAAATTCGCCTGATGCGTCGGGCTGGTCTTCAGGTCTGGCACGCGCACCAGTTGATCAAAGAGGCGGTCAAGCCGGGAATCACGACCCGGGAAGCGAACGAACTGGTGGAGAAGTACTTTCATTCCAAGAACATCGAGTGCATGTTCAAGGGCGTTCAGCTTCATTCCCGCCATAAGCCGTTCCCGGCGGCGTGCTGCATGTCGGTGAATGAGGAAGTGGTCCATGGGATCCCGAGTGACCGGGTTTTGGTCGAGGGAGATGTTCTGAGCGTGGACATTGGGTCGAGGATCGCGGGCTGGTGCGGCGACTCGGCAGCGACGTACGCAGTTGGAAAGATCTCGGCCGAAAAGCAGAAGCTGCTTGACGTCACGAAGGGGACGCTGGATCTGGCGATTTCGCTTTTGTCGCAGAAGACACACTGGAACGCGATCGCGAAAGAGATGGAGATCTTCGTGGAAGACCATGGTTTCTCTGTCGTGGATGATTTCGTGGGGCACGGCATCGGACGCGAGATGCACATGGAGCCGCAGGTCGCGAACTACTATTGCCCGCACGCGGATTTCCGGATCCAGACGGGGCTGGTCATCGCGATCGAGCCGATGGTGAATGTCGGGACGCATAAAGTTCGGGAAGGCAAGGACGGCTGGGTCCAGAGCACGGCAGACGGGAAACCGAGTGCGCACTTTGAGCATACGGTCGCCATTACTGAGAACGGTCCTTACGTTCTGACGGCGTCGGATGACGACTACAATAATAAAGCGTTTCTGAATTATTGAGAGATGCGGTGATTTTATGGCCTCCTCAGGAATGGGGAGGTTTTTTTATTGGGAATGGTGGTTGAATATGTTGATTTTGTGGGCGGCGCAGTTTTTGTTTTGCTGTTTTTTATGAATTTTTGATTTTTTTCTTGACAAAATTGCGAATTGGAATATACTATAAACTATATAGGTTTTGAAATTTGGGAATTTTGAAAGGTGTTTCCATGGATCAGAAGAAATTTTCCGCCAAAAAAATCGGGATCGAGGTCCTTTTGGGTTCGTTTGGAGGGTCCTCTGCGTCGTCGCAGGCCGTGAATCTCGTGCAGAACGGAAGTTTTGAGGAGTACACCGGCAATATGCAGAATCACGGATACCTGTATCTCAATGGGACCGAGTTCGGCACCATGCCCGGCTGGACCTACACGCCGAGCAGCACGACGGAAGATTACGGCTGCGGGCTTGGCACGACCACTGGCGAGTTCGTGAAAAACTGCGGTCCGATCGACGGAACGTACGCACTTTTCATTCAGCGTGCAGGATCGGTTTCCCAGACCGTCACGGGTCTGACGCCGGGTGAGTACTATACGTACTCCTTCTCCTACGACGCGCGGAATTCCTCGGACAAAAAAGCCGGTGTTCAGGTATGGCTCGATGATTACCGGCTGCTTAGCCATACGTGTAATTCGCAGAATCCGTTCTATACCTACGACGTGATCTTCCAGGCGACAAGCGACACGGCAACGATTTCGTTCAAGAATACCTACGATCAAGCCAGGGACTCCTCGCTGTTGGTCGACGCGGTCTCCATGACGCTTGCGCAGGATAATCCGTGGCGTCAGTCCGACTGGGCAGCGGATGCGGATCTGGGACTCAGCGCGAATAAGACGTACACGCATACGCTGAATTTTGGTCAGACCGCGGAATCCAAGACCGTCCTTGATGTGCCGTTCAAGGCGATCACCACCACGAACTATTCCGATGGAAACGTGACCATTAAAAATGGCAGCCGATATGGAAACGACAATGACCTGGTGAATCTGTACGGTACGGAAAATCCGGGAAGCCAGATTTTGGCGAAGAGTTTTCTCTACAGTTTTTCAAGCATTCAGCTGGATGGACTCGTTCCCGGCGTGGAATACACGACGACGCTTTATCTTGCCGCGTTTGATAAAGACCTGAATAAGAGACGTACCGGATATGTCGGAGCGAATGACGGGACGCTGTTTGCCGTGGAGGAGAACTTCTACCATGCTGAAAACGGTGACCGAAGCGGCGGACTGGTGAAATGGACAGGCCGTGCGGCAGAGGACGGAACGCTGACTTTCAGTTTCGCACATTCGAGCGAAACGCTGCATATTTACGGTCTCTCCAACGAAGTGACGCCGGGACAGACGCCGGAAACGTCGGGGACGAACCTTCTTCTCGCCACGAACTTCGGCGGCCCGAACGGAAACAGCTATGA
>CAZRGJ010000334.1:0-1608 GCA_964599445.1 uncultured Planctomycetaceae bacterium
TGGCTTCATGCCATGAGTTAAGTGGTTTTGCCGGGTGGGGCTGAAGCAAAAAAACATGACGTTCTTTGGCGTAAAGAAGATTTTTTGATGGAGAGAAAAAATAGCGACACGATATTTGCTCTATCTCTATTGTTCCGCAACACGAAAGGCAAATGCTGGAAGGAACTACATTGAAAGTCAGCCTGGTCGCCGGTTCGAGTCCGGTCCGGTGGAATTCCGGTAGCTCAGTTGGGTAGAGCGGGTAAAATGTTTCTTCAAATTTCTGTTGCTTCGTGTGCGGGACACCATTCCTTAAATGTTGGAAGAAATGCGGACCCGAATAGACATCCGGCGGAAACTTTTTTCATGTTTTCGTCATTTCCAGCCTCCTGAAGCCCCGTCAGGTCCGGTTTGGAAATCAGAAAAGAATTTCTTCCATTTTGGTTAATGAATGTAGAATTGGATCCCGGCGGTTTTCGCCAAATGCTGAAGGAACTACATTTACGAGATTCCAGTTTCTTCAAATTCCTGTTGGCCTCGGCCTGTCGGGATCCTTTATTTCAGAAAGGTTTTCATCATGGCCAACTCTGCCCTTTTCTCGACCTCCTCGGATTCCACCTTGAATTCTTCCTCGAATTCCGCGAATGCTGCACTGACCTTTAACGAAGCCGGCGGAACTGCGTACCGTTTTTCTCCGCGTCATGCTCTGGCGCAGTATGCTGTGACGGGCTGTCTGAATCAGACTTTTTATGCGACGGCAGAAGATCAGCTCAGTCATGTTCTGGCGTTGGCTTCCCATGCAGACATCGATGATGGATTTCTCGCCAAAACGGCGGTCTACGCCCGAAAACGCGGGATGATGAAGGATATGCCGGCACTGCTCTGCGCGGTTCTGGCTGCCCGGAAATCTCCGCTTCTGGAAACGGTCTTTCTGAACGTGATCGACAACGTGAAAATGCTCCGTAATTTCGTTCAGATCGTTCGCTCGGGCGTGACCGGCCGCCGGTCTTTCGGTTCTTCTGTCCGCCGTCTTATCCGGAAATGGCTGGAGGAACGTACGGACGCGCAGCTCTTCAACGCGTCGATCGGAAACGATCCGTCTCTTGCGGACATCATCAAAATGGTCCATCCGCGTCCCTGCTCTCCGGAACGCGAGGCAATGTACCGTTACCTTCTGGGAATGGAGACCGACATGGTGCTTCTGCCGGAGACGGTCCGTCAGTTCGAGGCTCTGAAAGCTGGCGAAACGTCCGAGGTGCCGGAGATCCCGTTCCAGTTCCTCACTTCGCTGGAACTCACGACGGAGCAGTGGATTCAGATCGCGCGGAATGCGTCCTGGCAGACGACCCGCATGAACCTGAATACTTTTGCGCGGCATGGCGTCTTTGGATCGAGCGGTTCGGAAGTCGGGCCGATCTCGGCGGTCATTGCAGAACGCATTCGCGATCGGGAAGAGATCCGCCGTGCCAAAGCGTTTCCGTACCAGCTCATGACGGCGTATCTGAACTGCGGGAAATCGGTTCCGAGTACCGTCAGCGACGCTCTTCAGGATGCCCTGGAGAGCGCGACGGCCAACGTGCCGAAGATCGCCGGCCGTGTTGCCGTCTGTGTGGATGCCTCCGGATCCAT
>CAZRGJ010000334.1:1618-3845 GCA_964599445.1 uncultured Planctomycetaceae bacterium
TATCGAAAGTCCGCTGTGTGGATGTCGCGGCGCTGATGGCGTCGTGTATCCTGCGCAATGATCCGGACGCGCTCATCGTGCCGTTCGAGTGTGAAGTGCGGTCCCTTTCGCTGGATCCCGGCGATACGGTCCTGACGAATGCACAGAAGCTCGCGGACCTTTGCGGCGGCGGAACGGACTGTTCGTCGGCACTTCAGTACCTTTTGGACGAAAAAATCTGTCCGGACGTCGTCATTTTTGTCTCGGATAATGAATCGTGGATGGATTCCGACGGTGAATGCCGGGAGCAGACCGAGACGCTGCGGCTTTGGGAGGAACTGAAAAAGAAAAATCCGTCCGCCAAGCTCGTCAACATCGACATCCAGCCGTACGGCACGACGCAGACGCTGGAGCGTGAGGACATCGCGAACGTCGGCGGATTCTCGGACGCGGTGTTCGATTTCGTCGCGAATTTTGTGTCCGCTCCCACTGTGGAACATTGGGTGGAACGGATCGAAAAAACGGTCCTTTAGCGGCCGTGAAGTTTGAAAAAACAGTGGGAAATATACGAAATTTTGTTTTTCGTGCTTGTTTGTAGTGTATTTTTCTTTCAACGTAAAAAATCCGTGTTTGTTATAATGCGTCGGAATGGATGTATGATGTTGTCAAGCCGACCATCAAAGTCGCAAAGATCGGATTTCGCCAGAGGTTCGGCTCTGTAGCCAGTACATTGGTTCTTTATTCCAAAGATCCAAATGTTACGAAGCAGCTGATCTCATACAGTAAGAAAGCATATTTGCCCAGCCATCATATTGTGAGAGTCTTATTTAAGGATGGTTTGCTGAACTGGAAATGGTATGTTTATTTCTTTACTTTTACTACTATAACCAGACGCTATACTGGAATACGAGAAATCGTGGTTTATGATATTTCCCAAAAGAAGTTTTTTTCGACATGCCCAATGAGATGTTTGAATATTACATTGCCGTCGCTTAGGACGATTGGTGGTCGTATTGTCAAACAGACCTGGTGGAAAAAGTGCTTTTGCTATATTTTCAGAAATCGGCTTGTGAAATTCTGTCTGAAACTTGTTGGATTTGGGGCATTGTTGTATGCGCTCTATCAGCTGTATTGTTGGTATTTTAATGTAGAGGCGATCAATATAAACGAGTATCTATGGCAAATTTTGGATTGTCTCGATAGCTTTAATAATATTACGGAGGGGTAACATGAACGAGAAATCAGATATTTTGGAATCGGAAATTCGTTTTGAATTGGACAAACAGCGGCTTAATATACCGATTCCTCCGGAACCCCCATTTATTGCCTGGAGTTTGGGATTTGTTATTCGTATGTGTTTTGCGGTTTGTGTCCTCTGTATGTCCGCGTATTACAGCTTGTGGGAAGGATGGTTAGTTCCGCCGGAATTTAATCCGCAGAACACAACATGGGTTTATAGATATTGGCGTTGGGGGGACGATGTCACATATTATATGCTTTGGGATTTTGACGGATCCAATGAATTGAGGGTCGTACATATTTGGGAAGATGGTTCTTACCTGGAAGAAACATATACTTATACTTTAGTAGGGAAACATGGAATCCGTTTTAAGGGGGATGGCCTGCTGAATGGGAAAACTACTATCCAAATGGAGGGCAGTAATCTCAATATTGACGTCGGTGACGGAGGTTATGGCGGCTGTGGAGAACCTCAAGCTCGTCGTTATCCGAGAGATAAGAATGAAAAAATGTGGTACCTTCAGAATTTGTACGAACAGCAGGTAGTACCAGATATTAAGGCGAAAGGCGATCGACTCCCATAATAGAATAAAGGTTTTCCCTTGCTGGGATGGGAATCATTGCCCCCCCTTGACAAAAAACGGTTTTGTGGTAAAATCCAGTCTTTCTGTACTCAGGCTGCCGGTATTTCAAGGAAACTTTGGTGGTTTCTGCGCCTTTGCCACGGCACGGTAAAGGGGCAGCCGACTCCGCGCAGACTCAGTTTGCCGGAGGAAGACAGAAAAAGAGAAACAGTCAGTTTACGAAAGGAACTCAATCATGGCACATTATGTTGGCCCCAAGGCTCGCATCAACCGTCGTTTCGCTACGAAATCCAGCAGTGAAGAAGGCGCTTCCCACGTTTGTATTTTTGAGAGCGCCGGTGCTGTCCGTGCGACCAAAAAACGTCCGTTCGCTCCGGGTATGGCTCGTCCGCGCGGCCGTAAATCCGTGTACGGTCAGTCTCTTG
>CAZRGJ010000335.1:0-3844 GCA_964599445.1 uncultured Planctomycetaceae bacterium
GTGAAACTGCGGAAAATGCGCCGGAACTTTTTGCCGCGATGTACCCGAACGCTCCCGAAGCCGACGCGCTGGCGGACTGGCTTCAGCTCGGCATGGAAATGACGGAGTATTTTCAGGAGCTGGTGCGTGAAAGTCTGGATTTTGGGACGGTCTGGGAAATCTGCTGTTCGCTGACGGAAGGGGAAGATCCGGAGTCCGGAATGACATTTCTTCCGGCAAGTGAAGTGCGTCGGTGGGAATTTCTTGCGCAGGTGGAGAAAAGCTACTTTCGCCGTTTGACGGCACTTGGTTTCTGGGACCGGCAGGCTGCCAGACTCTTTGCCCTGCGTCATGCCGAGCGGAATTCAGGCGGACTTCCTTCCAAAGATTTCCAGATCTCTTTTCGGCTGGGTGTCGTGGGATGCGTGGACCTGAACCGGATCCAGAGAGAATTTCTTGCGCAGGTTTCCGGCAATACGGAGATCTTCATTTTTGCGCCGGAGTCGATGGCGGACCGTTTCGAGGAAGACGGCTGCCTGAAATCGGGAAAATGGCGGGAATTGGATCCGGAGCTGAACCGTAAACTTTTTAAGGTCCTGACTCAGACGGCCAAACCGGAAGAGCAGGTGCAGTGTGTGATGGACTGGCTGCGGAAGATCGCGCCGCACACACACATTGAGGACGTGACGCTTGGGCTTGCGGACGAATCCCTGGAACCGCTTCTTCTTCAGTCGCTTTCTTTGGCGCAGGTGCCGAATGCCCGGTCTGGGAAGAAACTCCTTTCTTCTCTTCAGCCGTGGAAGCTGCTGCAGCGCATGAATGAGTATTTTCAGAGTATCGTCTCTTTTATGCCGGGACGTCCGCTGCCGGAGCTGATGGAGACGGCAGGGCCGGACTACAAAACGCTCGCGCTTTTCCTGCGTCAGGAAGACATTGGGAATTATCTTCGGGAACTTCGGGATCCGGAAGGGGAACCGGTCATTTCCGGAGACTGGATCGTGGAATTGGACCGTTTTTTCAACGAGTTCTATCCGGACCGGATGCCGCATCCTGCCGGCATGGAAAAGTACCGGGAGAAGTTTCCCGTTTTGTGCACCGTGTACGGCATCTGCCATCAAATGCTGACGGAGCTGAGTCGGGAGTACGTCAATTTTCATTCTTTGCTGACGATCGTGACGCAGTTTCTGAAGCGGATCTATTGCTGGAGGAATGTTTACGATTCCCAGAACGAGTCGGACTACCAGATCATTCGCGGATGCATGGAGCTGAATCATGTTTTTGCGGAAAAACTGCATCTTCCCCAGACGCTGCTGGCGGATCTGCCGCTGACGCTTCCGGAGGCACTGGATCTTCTGCTCGTTCAGACGGAAATGAAGCAGACCGCTTCTGCCAGCCTTCCCGGAACGATCTCCATTCAGCGGTGGCTTGATCTGCCGCTGGACGATGCCGGAGCGATGGCGATCATGGGACTGAACGATTCTTTTGTGCCGGAGTCCATTACGGAGCACATTTTTTTGCCGAATCAGCTTCGCAAAAAACTGAAGATCAAAACGAACGGTGCCCGGCTGGAGCGCGACATCTACAATCTGTCGGCGATCCTGGCCTCCCGGAAGGACGTTTGCGTGACTTTGGGGCGCATTTCATCGGATGGACGGACGCTGTTTCCGAGCCGTCTGCTGCTGACGGAAAAAACCGACCTGCTGATCGATCAGGTGATGGAGCTTTTTGGAGACCCCAAGGTGTCCGAGGCTGAAAATGCCGGCGCGGAGAATTCTGGGGGACCGGATGGAAACGCTGCGGCCCGCGGCGCGCTTTTTCAAACGCCGCCGATCCCGGAATCACTTCCTCCTGTCCGCGAAATGGCGGTGACGGCTTTTTCGACCTTCATCGAAAATCCGTATTTTTTCTATCTTCAGCGCGTTTTGCATCTGAATCAGGTAAACGATGCCGCACAGGAACTGGATTCCATGAAATTCGGGACCCTGTTTCATGACATCATGGAAGCGTTCGGCCGGGAAGAGATCGCGGCACGTTTGGAATCTGGGAAAACGCTTGAGGAAACTTCCCGTGAGATGAACTGCCGTCTTCAGGATCCTGAGGAGCTGGAAAAGGAGACGGAGCGGATCCAGGACCGTTTTTTCGCACTTCTGGACCGCTATTCTTTCGGAAAGTATGGTCCGTATGTGCTGCCGGTGGTCAATATCCAATGCGGACAGCTTCGGGAACGGCTGGCGATGCTGGCAAGACGGCAGGCGGAACAGTATCGCGCCGGCTGGGTCATCTTTGATGTCGAGCGTTCCATACGCACATTTCTCCGGGAAGATGCCGGTCGGGGCGGCGTTCTGATTTTGGGGACCGTCGAACCTTCTCCGATGGTGATCCACGGCAAACTCGACCGGATCGATTTCCGAGTGTCTTCGGAAGGCCGCGGAGAGTGGGTCGTCTGGGACTACAAAACATCCGATCGTACGCCGACCCAGAAGCACTTCAACCGCAAGAAGGTGCCGGATCCGATCACTTCGGAACACTGGCACGATCTCCAGCTTCCCCTCTATCTTCATCTGATCCGCTCGGCAGTCCGAAGTCGGGAGGAATGTTTCGCAGATCTGGCGTGCATCGATACTTTCCGGTTGAAGACCGGGTACATTTTGGTGCCGAAAAAATCGGAAGAGGCTAAATTCATTGAAGCAGAATGGACTTCTGAAGTGTTTCGCAGTGCGGAAGAGAGGATCCGGGATATCGCGGCACTCGTGCACGATAAGAAACTGGAAAACAATGGGGAGATCGCGTTCGGGGATCGCGGTTCGCTGAAGGAATGGATCCTGAACCCCAACTGACTTCTGCGGTGATCCTGCGGTACTTCTGCGGTACGGGAGAGCCGGTTTCGGCTGACGGCGTCCGGGAAACCGTGGGGAAGGGGAGGAGCACGGAGCCTGTCTGTACTGTGCCGGAAAAGTTTGCGCAACCGGAGTGTCTGGTAATTTGGCGGAAATGTGAACGGGAAAAGGGCTGGGATCCGATAGTCTGAAATACGTAATAGTATGGAGTTGCCCAGGAAACTGACTTTCAATCATCGCTTGAGGCCAAAATGATGCTTTCAGCCATAAAATGTTTCAAAAAATCCGTTTTTTTCCTTTTCCTTGCGGTACTGGCTGCGGGACTGTTCGGTACATCGGCAGTTTCGGCGCAGGGCGTCTGGAAAGGGCACATTATTCCGCAGGACGTGGCGAACAGCCGCGGTCTGGAACGGCAGTGGATCGCGCATACGGAATTCAATCCGTTCAATAATGTGGCGGAAAAAGTTGCCGGAATGGTTTTTGACCGGGATGCGGTCTTTACGGTGACGGAACAGGGAACGGCTCAGGCATTCGAGGCGGAGACCGGAAAGACCAAGTGGGTGACCTGCACCAAAACGAAAGGGAAGATCGTCCAGGGGCTGGCGGTGAGCCGTTTTTATCTGGCGTTCACGGCAGGATCGACGCTTTACGTATTGAATCGCGAAAACGGAAGGATCCTTCTGGATGCGGACGTGCCGGCGATCCCGACGAATGACCTGGTGCTTGGAGAATTCCGTGCGTATGTCCCGGCGATCAATGGTCTGATCTACATTTTCAATCTTCAGCCGATGGAAGATCCGTTCCAGGAGTTCGGTGTTTCGGACAGCATGATGTCTGAAAAGGAACGTCAGGAGCGGAAGATGGAGTTCATCAATTCCCTGCGTCTGGTCAAGTCGATGAAGGAGCCGTTGAACACGGTATACGCCGCTGTGTACGGCTGGGAAAACATCTGGCAGGAGCTGGACGCCGCCATCGCCGATCAGCGGCTTTTCTACCGGCTGGTGCAGGATCCCGCCGATCTTGTCAAT
>CAZRGJ010000336.1:0-3820 GCA_964599445.1 uncultured Planctomycetaceae bacterium
GCACATGCCCTCGGCCTTTTTCTTCTTTTATTTTACCCTGACTTCATGTTTTTCGCAAGGGGGGAGGTCTGAAAACCTTCCCCCGGTTTAGATTTAACTGTTTTTTACGAGATCCATCAGTTCCTGGTAGCTGTCGATCACTTCGTACTTGACATTTTCCCGACTGACGGCTCGGAAATGTGCGCGGGCACAGTCTATTTTGGTCTTTTCGATCTGGCGCAGCTCCATGGAGTCCATCGACCCTTTTGTCTCCGCTACGAAGTAAATGTGCTTCACGTGTCCTTCGCGGAAAGCGATCGCCCAGTCCGGATTGTATTTTCCGACCGGCGTTGAAATGTAGAATTTCCCCGGAAGTTTCACGTAAACCACGACTTCCTGACTGCGGTCGAGTTCCTCGGAGAATTTCCGTTCGATCTCGGAATCGTAAACCACGTGGTCGAACAGATGTCGCGGACTTTTGCGCGCGTTGATGTTCAGCTGTCCCTTGAGTCCCGATTCCGTGAAAATATCCGTACTGTATTTCTCATCGAGGACGTGGTATGTAATGTGCTCGACGATGACGGTCGCTTTTTCGCTGTTGATCAGGTGCGCTGTTTTTTGGATGAATTCCTCCGGATTTTCGCGGAACATTCCGAATGTTTCCGGTCGGATCCCCGTCAGGATCTGCGCGGCGGCTTTCCGCGTCAGACCGGTTTCCTGCACCAGTTTGTCGAGCAGGTCGTATTTTACGCCGCGATTCGTGCGGAGCTGTGTTTTTCGAGTGTCGTCCTGCGATTTTGAGAACGCGGTCCCAGCCAGCAGTGCGTCTTTCGAGCGGATCTCCTTCATTTCGCCCGTTTCTACATTGAAATAGATCCGAGAGACGCGCAGTTCCCGATCCAGTGCCGCGATGGACTTGCGGATCAGCTCGTCCGAGTCGAAATCCACGACGTAAACCGATTTGGAGTTGATTTTCTCCCAAAGTGCCTTGAACTCCGGCATCGCCATCTTGTTCAGATCCAATTTCTGTTCCACGTTTTTGCTGCGTGCGTTTTCGGGAACCAATTTACGGGAATCGTAAATCGTGTCGATGATTTTGAGGATCGAATCTTTGAATTCCGCGGTTTGATCGCTGAAAACGAGCGTGCCGTTCTTTTTGTCTTCGTAGAACCGGTCGGTCAGTTTGCCGTCATCGTCAATGTAATCGTTCCGAATCAGATTATTGAAAATGCGGTACGCCAGTTTTTCATCCACGACCTGTTCGTTCCCATCGGAATCGACGAGGATCTTGCCCTTGAACAGTTCCGGCGTCACTGCGATCGGACGGTTTCCGACCGCTTCGGCCAGTTCGTTCTGAAGTCCTTTGGCGAAGGAATCGTAACTTTCGCTGGCGATGACGGTCAGGACGTTGACGTCGTGAATGTCTTCCCCAAGAACAGACGTATCCATACGAATGCCTTCCTGGTTCACGCATAGACGCAGACCGCGTCCGACTTCCTGACGCTTGCGCACTTCGCTGCTGCTTTGTTTCAGAGTGCAGATCTGGAAAACGTTCGGATTGTCCCAGCCTTCGCGCAGGGCGGAGTGCGAGAAAATGAACCGGACGGGCGACTTTTTCGGATCGCGGTTCAGGAGAAGCTCCTTGTTTTTCATGATCAGCTCGTAGTCTTCCGGTTTTTCGGAGGTCCGTTCTTTTCGATTCAGTTTGCTGCAGTCGGTCATCTTCCCTTTTTTATCGATGGAAAAGTACCCCGCGTGGGTCTCGGACGCTTCGATCTGCTCCAGGTACCGCGCGTAGGGTTCTTCGCCGAATTGGAGCTGAAATTCCCGAATAACGTCCGCGTATTCCTCCTCGAACATTTGCGCGTAGAGACCGTTGACGGCCTGTCCAGCCTCATCGTACTGTCTGTATTTGGCGACCTCATCGATGAAAAAGAGCGAGAGGACCTTGATCCCCTTCCGGAAAAGGATGCGTTCGCGTTCAATGTGTGACTGGATCGTTTCGCGGATCTGAAGGCGGCGCAGCTGCTCTTCGCTGACGTGTCCGGATGCTTCACCGGCGTAGAGTTTCAGACCGTTTCGAAATTCGATGTGATTGTCGCGGCCGTCGATCTCCGTCACGACATAGCCGCCGCGGTACTCTTCAAGTTCTCCGGAGTGTGCGTAAAGATCGTATTTTTCAGAGACTTTGGCTTTCTTCTGCCGGATCCCCGACGCGCCTTTGAAGTCGAAATGGAGCGTAGCGGTCGGAGCGGCCTCGGAGAGGTTCACCGATTCCAGGTAAACGTAGCCGTCCGTAGCCGTCGTACCGTGCTGCGAGATCCCCTTCACCGCGATTTTCTTCACGAGACGCTGATTGTACGCGTCCATCGCGTCGAGACGGAAGATCATATTGTAAATACTGTTCGACTTGTGCGTCGCGGAGTAGCGCAGCGTCATGAGCGGGCGGAAACGCTTCAGTCCCTCTTTCGTTTTCGGACCCTCGACGGACTGCGGCTCGTCGATGATGAGGATCGGATTCGTCTGCGCGATGACGTCGATCGGCTTGCGGGAGCGGAATTCGTCCAGCTTCATGTCGATGCGCCGCGCGTCTTTGCCTGTTGCGTTGAACGCCTGCGCGTTGATGATCATGACGTGAATGAAATTGTCCGACGCGAAATTTTCGATCTCATTCAGCCGTTTGGAATCGTAGATGAAAAACTTGATTTTTTTGCCGTACTCTTCCGAAAAGTGCTCCTGCGTGACCTGAAACGACTTGTAGACCCCCTCGCGGATCGCGATGCTCGGAACCACCACGATGAACTTGGTCCAGCCGTAGTGCCGGTTCAGCTCGTGCATGGTCTTGATGTACGTGTAGGTCTTTCCGACGCCCGTTTCCATCTCAATGGTCAGATTGTACCGCCCCTCAAGTTTCCGCGACGGCTCGATGTCGGCATCGCGCTGGATCTTGCGGATGCGCTCCAAGATCAACTCGTCGGTCAGCTCCGGAACCACCGGCGTATTGCACCACCCCGTAAAACCAGCGTTTCCGAGGACGGAAAGGTCCCTTTTTCCCTGATCGATCAAATACGAACGTTCCGAGTACGGCTGACCCGCGAAAATACTCACGACCGCCTGTGCCGCGTCGCTCTGGAATTTCTGATGCTTGAACTGAAGTTTCATGATTGGGTTCCTTTCTGGATCACCTGAATTTTTTCTCTGCAGCTTCCAGGGATTCTTCCGCAAGCCATTCCTGTAATTTACGCTGAAGCATGATTTTGTCCGGTAAATACAGTTGGTACTGGGAGGCAAAAATATTCGAATTCGGAGGCAGGGTAAGTTCCACTACTGCGTCATTTTTATCAGGACACATTAAGATGCCAATTGTCGGGTTTTCAAAATCTTTTTTCTCGTATCGATCATAATAGTTCACATACATTTGCATTTGCCCAAGATCCTGATGCCGCAGTTTTTCGGTTTTCAGGTCAAACAGAACAAAACATTGCAAAAGACGATTGTAGAAAACCAGATCAATCCGGAAATGGTCTTCTTCAAAAGTAAAACGTTTTTGTCTGGCGACGAACGTAAAACCGGTGCCAAGTTCCAATAAAAATTCCTGTAAATGATCGATCAGCCGGCGTTCGAGTTCAGTTTCTGTGAAGTTCGTGCGCTCATCAATTCCCAAAAACTCCAGAACATAAGGATCTTTGACGAGGTCGGCCGGTTTTTCGATGAACTGACCTTTGCGGGAATGTTCGATAAGTTCCTGTTTATCCTTGCCGATCAATAAACGTTCGTAAAGTGAGCTGTTGTATTGACGGCTCAATTCACGTTTCCCCCAGCCTTCCGCAACTGCCATATT
>CAZRGJ010000337.1:0-3806 GCA_964599445.1 uncultured Planctomycetaceae bacterium
GCTTAAAATTCCCCCAAAAGATCTCCCGGAGAAGTACTGAGTATCCGGGAGTCTGAACATTCAGAAGCCCAACCATTCGCCGGGAGTGAACTCATGCCGGAATCTTCCATTCGCTATCTGGTTTTCGACGTGGAATCGTTCGTGGACGCACCGCTTGCGGCACGGCTGCATTTTCCGGAAGAAGAGAAGACTTTCCAACATCCGGAAGAGGCCGTCGCCCGTTGGAAAGAGGAACTGCGCTCCCAGACCGGAAAGGATTTCATTCCCTACACTTTCCATCTCCCAACGGCGATCGTTCTGGCAAAAGTTTCGGAAGATTTTGAACTGCTCGACATCGCGGCACTAAGTGAAGTTTCCCTGCGTCCGGCAGAGATCGCAGAACGGTTCTGGCGCGGCTGGGAACGCTATGGGCGTCCGACTTTCGTGACGTTCAACGGCAGGTCCTTCGACATTCCGCTACTGGAACTCGCCGCATTCCGTTTCGGCCTGAGCATTCCCGGGTGGTTCTCTCCGCTTGCGAAAAACTACGACCAGCCGCGAAGCCGATACAATCAGTCCGCACACATCGATCTTCAGGAGATCTTCACGAATTTTGGCTCTACCCGATTCAACGGAGGTCTGGATCTTGCCGCGAATCTCATCGGAAAACCGGGCAAGATGGACGTTCTCGGGAAAATGGTCGACACCATGCGGCAGGAAGGCCGTTTTCAGGAGATCGAGGACTACTGCCGATGCGATGTGCTCGATACGTATTTCGTTTTCCTCCGCACCCGCGTCATGATGGGGTACCTTTCGCTCGCGGAAGAGCAGAAGCGCGTGGAATCTGCCCGAAAATGGCTTGAAGAAAGAGCGGAAGACTGCGCAGCCTACCGACACTACCTCGAAATTTGGGGACGCTGGGAAGATCCATGGCACCGAACCGTTTCTCCGGAATGTCCGACGACAGTTTCTTCCCCAGGCAATGTTCCCAACAGCACACAGAACAGGATTTCCCCGAAAGCGGTCTCTGCGGAAGTTCAGGATCAGAATGCCGACTCTGCCGCACACTCCGGGCAGAAAAACCGTTTCGATTTAGCCGCTGAAGCATCCGAAATCTCTGAAGCATCCGAAAATGCGGAGAACACCGAAAGCACAGAAACAGCCAAAGGTGCAGAACGCACGACCGGCACTCCGAAGAAACGCAATTCCCGCAGCAAAACCGTCTCCAGGACCGCCAAGGTATCCAAAGAGGAAAAATCATGAATCGCGCAGACGAACGCTCCTCGCGGAAGGCAAACGAAAACAGCGATTTGACGGTTCTACTTTTCTGGATCGCCGGCGGACTTCTCTCTGCCGCAGTCTGCATTCCCGTTTTTTTCGCCATTCTGCCGCTATGGAAACCTTTTGGAGAAGTACTTCTCGTTCAGGTCTCGGGAAATTCCATGCTGCCGACACTTGACGGCGGGACAGTCTACGAAACCTGCACGCAATGCGGGATCCACGCACCGAGAGGAAACTGCGGGACTTCCATCTGTCCGAATTGCGGCTGGCTGACTCATGAACGGGAACGCTCAACGGCCGCCTACCGCAAAGTCTCCCGGCAGGAAATTCGATACAGTCCACTGCTTCAGACTGTCCCGCAGAAGAACTACGAGATCGACGACATCGTGGTCCTGACCCCCAATAAAGAAACCGGGCCGGTCATCAAACGGATCGTCGGTCTTCCCGGCGATATTCTGGAGGTGCGAAACGGCGTTCTTTACCGAAACGGGGCCCGGTCCATCCGATCGCTGGAATGCTGGAAACAAATGCGCATTCCGGTCTGCCTTGACGATTTCCGCCCAAACGGGATCTCCCGGTGGATCCCGATCTCCGCATCCTTTCTTGCCGGGCCGGACAGCCCGGAATCCTCTGCCGCCGTCACTCCGATGCCGCAGGGATGGATATTCTCTTCATCGGAACCGGCCGGAATACTTTACGCACACCAGAGCGGACGTTTCGTGCCCTCGTCTGACGGCAAACCGATCTGTCGAATGGAGCCGGCTCCCATCACCAGCCAGCGGGCTGAAAATGGGACGCAATGTCCGGTCGATTCCATTTTCCTGATCGATGAGCTGCTCTGCACCTTCACGTTGTCTTTGGAACCGCAGGAAATTGACGCTGCGAATGCTCTCAAAGGTCCAGAATACCCAAATGCCGCCAACGCCCAAATGAAAGCGGAGACGGACACAGAAACGAAAACGGAAACGGAACCGTACCTGGCGATCTCATTGCCGACGCTGGAGGGAGAGCACTTTTTCATATTGGCGGCTGGCACAGTTTCGTCCGGGAAATTGCGTGCAGAGATCGAAGAAATGGCCCGACGCGGCACATTTCAATCTTTGGCCGGCGGGGAAAAAAGAGCTTCGATCTATCGTATCCCCATCCGCTTCCCAGAGGAAGACGGCCCACGGACTGCGGAGGTCCCCTTCCGGGTGACGGTCTCGACGCTTGATGGGATCGCTCGACTGAGCATCAATGAGCAACTGCAGAAGGAAACCATCGTTTTCGATCTTCCAGAAGAAGACGTTTTCCTCCCATCCACTAAAAATTCCGAATCGAAAACCGGTTTTTTATCTTTTGAGGAAACAAACGGCCGGTCCAGCACACAGAAATTTCCCTACTCTTCCACAGCACGCATTTGGGGATGGGGGCAAAGAAAGATCGAAATAAAACATCTGGCTCTTTTTCGCGGTGAGTATTGGGAAGATTTTTTGATGAATTTTCACTATTTTGCCCAAAACCCGAAAAAATCACTTGATTTTTCATGCGGTTCGGAGTACTATGTAGTGGGAGATAATTTTTTCGTCAGCGAAGACAGTCGGCATTGGGGAACGATTTCTCCACAACAGATCCACGGCAAAGTCAAGATCTCCCGGTAGATCACTCACGGAACCGTCTCCGCGGCCGGTTGGATCTGCCCGCACCTTGTTCACGAAACAGAGGACATCGTGAAGCGTTTAGCCATCATCATTTCGTACCATGCTTTTCCGGAAAAACTGGAAGAGTCCCTCCTTTCCCTTTTGGAACTCCGACCGGAATCCTGCGAGATCCTGGTCATTCAAAGCAAACCATACGAAAATCCCTACGAATTGAGCCAGGAAGAAGTTCTTTTCATTTCCTCTCCTTCTCTGGAAGGATCAAATGAAAAGAAACTTTCCGCTTGGGAATCAGTCAGGCTGGGTTTGGCACACACGGAAGCAGACTGCGTGTACCTCATGCCCATCGGAGTTCCGTATCTGCCGGAATGGCAGGAAGCCCTCAGTATTCTGGAACAGAATGAGGATCTTGGAGCTTTTGTTCTGGATGAAAAGCTGGAATTTGGCGGACTCTTCAAAAAAGAGATCCTGAAAAAGCTCATGGATCAGAACGCAGATGAATCCCAGCGCGCAGCCGAAGGCCTTCCGGATGAAACAGAAATGGACTGCCTTTCCTCTTTCGTCACCCTGATCCAGGAAGACGGCTGGTTTTGCGGCGTCGCGGCCCCGGAAGGATACGAGACAGAATATGCTGTTGGCGAGGAGGTCTCGCTGAAAGAGGACTCACGGAATGGGGAAATTCCTGAACCGAATGTTTCCGACGGCGCGGCGGGATCCTTCACTCTCCCGGAAGAATGCATCTCGGAAGGTCCGGCAGAAAAAGTTCCTGAAAACAGACCGGAACAGGTCCGGGCGTTGGTGAACGCCGAAACTTCCCAAGTGCCGTCCTTCCCACAGGAAGATGGAAACGTTTCAGCCGGCAAAGAAGAGTCCCGGCATCAGGATCCCACTGGAGGAATCCTGAACCGT
>CAZRGJ010000338.1:0-3805 GCA_964599445.1 uncultured Planctomycetaceae bacterium
GCGGGACCTTCCCAGCCGGTCGGTTTCTGGAAAAAATCGCTTTCCAGCGCAGAACGCAGTGTTGAGTGGATCTCTTGCGGTAAATTGCGCCATGCTGAAGACTCACCTTGCGGCCGATCGTGCGGTAACGGGGCGGGCGCAGTATTCTCTGCATTTTCGGAGAGGGAGTCAAGCGGATGGATCTCGGACCGGAAGACCAGCTCGATGGGATCCGGGATCTCTTTTTCAGTTTCTGGTGGGATCGTGTGCACGATGCACCACGCGACGGCATTTCCGTCGGGAGACGGAATCAGTTCCGGCGAAATGTTCCCTGCCGAAAGGTGCGTAATTTTCAGCTCCAGCCGATTTTTCCCGTAGACGGCGTAGAGACAGTCCGGATCCTGAAAATAGACGGAATCCGGTTTTTTCAGGATGAAAGTGGAACGGATCTCCTGTCCGGGGGAGGTCTTTCTGAATTTGCGGATCTCTTCGGAAGTGTAGACGGCGCGGCACTCTGCTCGCGGACCGTCAAGCGAAGCACTCCAGTCCGGATCCAGGTGAAGCGCTTTTTTGTGTCCTCCGTTGGTGATTTCCCGGTTCGTGCCCCATGGATCTCCGCGTCCGTCCGGCATGAAACTGCATCGGGGGGCGGTTTTGGCATAAGGTGCCGTGAAGGAGTCTGCGTCTTCTTTGCCGGAACTTAGCCAATCCAGCGTCCAGAGCTGATCCTGATGGGAATTATATTTGGCCATGGAGACCCCAAGAATGAAATCCCGCGTGCGGTACGTTTTCTTCCATTCTGACTGCGGGAGTCCCCAGCGTTCGCAGATCGTGCAGTCCCGCATTTCCGTCGGCAAAAGGGAACGGAGCGTTTCGGGATCCGGGACGTACTTGCCGTTGAGCGACGTCAGGATCGAAATATTTGAGCGGTCCTGCGGAAGCGGGATCCAGCCCCAGACGCCGACGTGAAAGCGAAGGTAGTCGTCGCCGTAGAGGTACGAGTACGTTCGGCTGCACGCTCCGCCAAATGTGCCGTCCTGCGTGAAATGAAGGGCCGTCAGGAGGGCACAGTAGTTAAGGAGAAGTTCCGCTTTTTCCCGTACCTCCTCACTTCGCGTCAGTTCCCGAAGCTGCTCAAGCGTTTCGAAGATCTCGTTAAAGTACGTAGGGGTCGCGAATTCATGGATCCCGCTGCGCCAGGTCTGAAAAAGGAATCGGTTCATCCGCCGCATTCCTTCCCTGCGGAGTTCCGCATCCTGGAACGCTTCGCCTAGCAGAAGCAGATTCGCGAAATTCATGGCCGAGATGTTCGTGTAGTCCGGTCTTGGCTTGCGTCGAAGACATTCCGGCGCGGCGTCTTTCAGGATCGCGCGGAGAATTTCCCGGCACTCTTCCGGCAGGACTTCGCGATACGCCCAGCAGAAGATGAGCCGCTTCACGACGAATTCTGCCGCATTGCGGTCCTCGACATTCTGCTGACGCCAGTACCAGCGGAAGTTTCCATGAAATGGAGAATCTGGTGAAAGGACCTGCATCGTGCGGATCCATTGCGCGATTTTTGCAGATCTTTCCAGCGGGTAGATCCGCTCGGACGCATACTCGACCCGGAGATCAGGATTTTCGCGGAAAAACTGTTCGACGCTCACCAGCGCGTAAAGATAGTCGGCTGGGATCCGGACGCTGAAAATGTCCCACGGTCCTTCATTTTTCAGACGACGGCAGTTTTTGTCGTAGTTTTTCAGAGCCTGAAGATAGTAGAATCGCTGGCGTTCCGGAGGCATGGGGGCCGGGGATGGAATGAGGTCAAGAACGGGAGACGTGGCTGGATCTGAAGCGGAAACAGAATCTGAAACAGAATCTGAAACGGGATCCGAAACGGAATCAAAAATGGGAACGGATTCAGAGCCGAAGCACTTCCCATCTGGAACGGCAGAAAAAATACTGCCGCAGACAGAAAGAAACACGCAGAGGACCCCAAAAAGGAGGATGCCGGGAACGAGGGCCCGGCAGTTTGAATTTTTTCCGGTCCGTTTCATCGTGCGTGCCTCACTCGATCCAGCGTCTTTGGTAGAAGTACCATTCGGCAACCGTTCCTGCGCAGACGATCAGGATCAGCAGCGTCCACATTGGGACGATGTCTTCACCGGGGTACGTGAAGATCTGCTCCGGAGGCGTCGGAACATTCAGGTCGCTGTCCGGGAACGTTTCATCCGTTGACCAGCCGGTTTCCAGACCGCGCGAGATCCGTGCTTCGGATGCCGGCGTGTGGATGATCCAGTCGAATGCGTACTGGAGGAATGCCGGGAAATCGTCCGCCAGGATCCAGTCGCTTTGCGTCAAATCGCACGCACAGAGTACATTTCGTGCGGAATTTTTCGATTCCAGCCCCCACGTGAGTTCCGTCATTTCGACAGTTTTGGCCTGCTTGGCGAAGTTTTCGTCTTCTTCAGATGCTCCCGATGCGTTCTTGGCTTCCAGCGCACTTTGCGAAAACAGCCACGGGCTGGAAGAGACCATTTCCGGATTCGGGATGAGCACATTCGTGTCGTTGAATCCGACGCCGGCGGTCGAGATCCCGCTTCGCAGACCATCCATCCACGGCATCAGCACATAGTCGCGGACTGTTCCGCTGCGTTTCCAGAGCGGAGTATCCGACGGGGGAGCGAAGAAGAGGTTTCTTGCCGGAATTTCCGTCTCGAAAACAGATTTCCCCGGAAGCGTTCGGTCAAAGATCATGATGCGGAAACGACGGACTCCGGAATCGTCGGTCGTGAACGGGACGGCAAGATGCGTCTCAAGCCCTCCGGAAGCAATGCGCGTTCCTTTTTTCAGGACTTTCTGTTCCACTTCCACCGACGGAAGAGAACGCAGTGCGTTTTCCAGCAGCGTGTTCGGTTCTTTTGGCGTCACGACCGTCACGTAGAAGGTGAACGCTTCATGAAGTCGGGCGGTGCGCGAATTGTCTTCAGCGAGAGCGTCTTTTTTCGGATCTTTGGGAATGAACTCGGCGCGGATCAATGCCGCTTTGGCCTGCGTCAGCGGGATGGTCTGCGTAAGGAGTCCGCCGTCCTTGAAAGACGGGATCTCTACCGCGATCTCCTGCGTTTTCCAATTTTCATCCAAATGGCTGGCCTGAGTGTCTGCATTTTCTGTCGCCGGATCACCCGTCTGTGCGCTCGTTTGTGCGTCAGCCTGTGCATCCGTCTGTGCATCCGTCTGTGCATCCGTCTGTGCATCCGTCTGTGCGTCCGTCTGTGCGTCCGCGTCTTCCGTTTCATTTGCCGGACGATGCGAGATCTTCAGGATGCCGGAGACCGGTTCGGCGGCAAAATTTCGCAGTGAAACGAAAATTTCCGCATTTTCCGGCTTTTCAGGCGTTCGGCGTTCCGCGCAGAGTGTTTCAAGCTGGACATTTCCGCGGGTCTGCCCAACCGGGATCCAGCGCACAGTCTCATCTTTCAGGACCGTTTCTGCCAGCGGAAAGCATCCGTCGCTGATGAGGATGACGTGGTTGGTTTGAGGATCAAAGACTCCGCCGGTCCCTGCCGTAATGAGAGACCGCGCCATGGAAACGGCTTCGTCGATCGGAGCACTTCCTCCTGCTGAGGGAAGCGTTTCGAAGGAAGCGAGGAGCTGTTCGGGATCATGCGACATTCGGGAATGGATCCCGATTCTTTCGCCCACGACCAAAACCGCAAGCGAATCGACGTACCCCATGTTTTGAATGAGAGCCTGGGCACGCTCTTTCGCTTCCTCAAATCTCGGTCTTCCATCCGCATTCAGGACTCCCATGCTCGTCGTGGCGTCCAGCACTAGAACGGCTCGC
>CAZRGJ010000339.1:0-3797 GCA_964599445.1 uncultured Planctomycetaceae bacterium
TAGGAGGCTGGAAGTGCGCCAAGGACCGGGCCCAGCGATGGATTGGCCTGTGCGATGCCATTGAGGGACTGTCCGAAATTGATGTCGACACTGGGTTCATCTGAAAGAACGGCATATGCTGTGGCGTTTGTGATGCGCGGCATTCTCGCACTTCGGGCCGCGGACGTTCCTGCTGCTGCGGCGGCAGTCATTTGCTGACTGGCCTTGAGCTGATTATTTTCCCGGATGGCGATCGCCCAGGCGTCTTCGAGCGTTTCGGAAAAAACGAAACTGCTGCACAAAACCGTCAGGATCCCGGCACCGAGAAGGCCGCCGATCCGTTTGCCGTGCCTGCGGAACTGCGAAATGAAACTGGGCTGAAAGCGTTTTTTTTCAAAACGGGGCATCGTCTGCAGGATCGCAGATCGCAGAGCCGGTCTGTCGGCGTCAACGGCAAGTATTTCGCGGGGGCGAATATCGAGCATGGAGGCCGTCTTGCGGCATGAAGGTGTTTTTTTCTGGAATTTTCCGTTCATTTTTTCTCTCAAAATAGTCGGCTTGTGCGGAACTCTGTTTTGCGGAAAGCGGAACTTTACTTTTTGCAGAGAGACCGCTTTAATCGTATCGACTGCTAAATCCGTTAATTTGAGAAAAAACAGAAGAACCTGAAAATATTATCTATCCTTCCTATCTTGTTTTGTGGAATGCGAAAATGTTGAGAGAAAAAGGAAAACCGGACGAAGAAGAACAGGTGGAGCGGGTGGGGGATGAAAATTTTGTGAAATTTTGCGCAAAAAAGGGGACAGGGACTTGAAAAAGTATGGTTCTTTGGTAAAATAGGAATGCCATTTTGTGTTTTTGCTCTCCGGAGATCTTTTTCGGCGGGCGTATCCTTTTGGGCAGTGCGCCCCTGAACTTCCATGGAAGAACGAAACTCCGGCACCATCCTCAATGAAAAATCCTTTCTCGTGACCGTCCTTTTGCCGCAGCGTCCGACGGGCGGCGTGAATATTCTGGGCGACACGGGAGAAGAACCGCTTGACGAACTTCGCGGACTTGCTGAGGCTGCCGGGACGGTGGTCGTGGGTGAGATGGTGCAGCGTCGGGCTGCGATCGAGCCGTCGACGTACATTGGAAGCGGGAAAGTGCTTGAGCTGAAAGGAATGCTTGAGAAGACGGAAGCCGATGTCGTGATTTTCGACAATGACCTGGCTCCTGGGCAGACGCGCAATCTGGAAAAGGAACTGAATGTGAAGGTTCTCGACCGGACGGAGCTGATCCTCGATATTTTTGCGTCCCGGGCGCAGACGAAAGAGGCGCGCCTTGCGGTGGAGCTGGCGCAGCTGGAGTACTCTTTGCCGCGTCTGAAGCGAATGTGGACGCACCTTTCGCGCCAGAAAAAGGGCGTTGGACTTCGCGGACCGGGGGAAACACAGCTGGAAACGGACCGGCGTCTGGCGCAGAAGCGCATTGCGGATTTGAAGGCGGAGCTGACGATCGTTCAGCAGCGGAAGGAGCGAGA
The DNA here is from genome assembly GCA_964599445.1 of uncultured Planctomycetaceae bacterium. Classification (GTDB taxonomy): domain Bacteria; phylum Planctomycetota; class Planctomycetia; order Pirellulales; family Thermoguttaceae; genus RGIG3701. Next base: position 1,502 of record CAZRGJ010000339.1, read on the forward strand.
GGTCAAATCGCGGAGCCAAACGCGGACGGTGTCGCTCGTTGGGTACACGAATGCGGGAAAGAGCACGCTGCTGAACGCGCTGACCGGGTCGGATGTTTACGTGAAGGATCAGCTTTTCGCGACGCTCGATACACGCACGCGCCGCTGGACGCTTCCCGGCTGGGGACCGATCCTGCTGAGCGATACGGTGGGGTTCGTGAGGAACCTGCCGCACCATCTTGTCGCGAGTTTCCGGGCGACTCTGGAAGAGGCTCGGTGCGCAGATCTGCTTTTGCATGTGGCGGATGGAAGCAATCCAATGGTCATGTTCCAGATCCAGGCGGCATACGAGGTTCTGGAGCACCTTGGGATCGAAGAGAAAGACACGATCCTGGTCATCAACAAGATCGACGCATTCAAGAGCATGGACGAGAATGGAGAACTGCCGACGCAGTACAATCTGCAGGCTCTTCTCAACCGCTATCCGAACGCCATGGGGATCAGCGCCAGAACGGGAGAGGGATTACCGGAGCTGGCGCAGGCGGTCAGCGATATGCTTAGCCGCCATTTCCCTACAGTCGAGATCGAAATGTCCATCACCAACGGAAAACTTGCTGCGTATTTGGCGAATCATGGAGAAGTTTTCTCCCGTCAGTACCGCGATGACGGTACGGTCGTCATTCGGTGCAGGATCGCCGGGTCGTTCTTGGGAAAGATCCGGAATGAAGAGATGAAAATGACGCTCATCGACGGGGAACTTCCTGTGTTCGAGGAGGAATATTGAGCCAGAGATCCCAAATCGTCGGAGGGTAGTCTGCGGCGTGGTTTGGGACGTAAAATTTAACGAATTTGCCTAATTTTAAAAAAATTCAGAAAAGTAAAGGAATCGAAACATGACCTGGTTTTCTGCTGAAGGCCGTTTGAGCCGTGAAAATATCGTGGAACTCGTGTATCGTGCTGTGGAAGAAGCACGCCGTCAGATCTGTCGGGATCCCAAACGGGTCCTTCTTCTCCCGCCGGACATTACGCGTGCCCATAGTGGCGCGGGCTGGATCACGGAAGAATTCTACAAAATTTTCTCTCAGACTGCGGAAGTGCACGTCATTCCGACGCTTGGCCAGCACGTGCCGCATACGGATGAGCAGAACCGCTGGATGTTCGGTTCGATCCCGCTTGACCGGATCCACGTGCACGACTGGCGGAATGGTTCCCGGACGATCGGGGAAGTGTCTGTCGATTTCGTGAAGGAAGCCACGGCAGGCAAAGTAGACTGGGCGATCCCGGTCTCGCTCGATAATTTCCTGCTTGACGGCGAGTGGGACCTCATCATCAACGTGGGACACGTCGTTCCACACGAAGTTCTTGGGTTCGCGAACCACAACAAAAACTACTTCATTGGTCTCGGCGGCAAACCGATGATCTGCGCCTCGCACATGGCGGCAGCGTGCTGCGGCATTGAAAACAATCTGGGGACGCTGATCTCTCCGCTGCGTGCGTGCTATAATAAAGCGGAAGATGATTTCCTGGGTAATTTCCCCGACATGTATTTCGAAGTCGTGATGGCGTACGACGAAAACGGTGAACTGGGACACACGGGCGTCTACGTCGGAAATGATCTGGAGACGTACCTTGATGCCGCGAAAGCCTCGCGTGAGCAGAACATCACGGTCGTTCCGCCGCTCAAGAAGGTCGTGGCCGTCATGCAGGGGGATGAATTCTACAGTACATGGGTCGCGAACAAAGCGGTCTACCGAACGCGCAAAGCGATGGCGGATGACGGTGAACTCATCATTCTCGCGCCGGGACTGAAACGCTTCGGCGAACAGGAAGACGTGGATATTCTGATCCGTAAGTACGGCTACTCCGGTACGGAAAATATCCTGAAACTCTGGAAAACCGAGCCGATGCTTCAGGACCTCACCCACGGGACTGCCCATCTGATCCATGGGTCCAGCGAAGGGCGTTTCCGCATCACATATGCGCCGGGACACCTGACGAAAGAAGAGATCGAAAGCGTTTGCTTCGGCTATGCAGATCTGAATGAGATGATGGCACTCTACGATCCGGCGAAGATGAAGAACGGTTTCAATACGATGCCGAATGGTGAGGAGGTCTACTATATCAGCACGCCTTCCGCCGGTCTCTGGACGACGGCTGAGAAACTGAATCAGGACTGAGATCGGCAGGGAAACTGTTGGAGCCGGTTTAAGGATTTTGCAGGAATTTCCTGAGTAAGTTTTGGGCGGGGAATTTCGGAATGAATCGAAATGCCCCGCTGCCGTTAAAGTTTTTTTAGACCGCATGTCCCGTGAAATCC
>CAZRGJ010000340.1:0-3792 GCA_964599445.1 uncultured Planctomycetaceae bacterium
GGGGGGGTGCAGGCCCTCAAAAGCGGCGGCGCTGGAGAACGACCCATCGCCGATGACCGCCACGACATGCCGTTGCGAGGAAACACCAGTTTGCGCGGTCTCGCTCTCCGCACACTGTTTCTCATCCTCCAGTGCCTGCATGAGATCGTCGCCGCAGCGAAGTCCCAGAGCAGAGGAAATACTGCATCCGGCATGTCCCGTCATGAAGAGGTCAAATGGGCTTTCTACGGGGTTCGGGTACCCCATCAGGCCCCCTTTGGTACGGATAGTCGAAAACTGCCCGAAACGCCCGGTCACCAGCTTGTGCGGGTAGCTTTGATGGCCAACGTCCCAGATCAGCCGGTCTTTCGAAAAATCAAAGGACGAATGCAGAGCCAGCGTCAATTCCACCACGCCAAGATTCGAGGCAAAGTGTGCCGAACGCTTTTCTACCACACCAAGGATCTCTTCCCGGATCTCAGCCGCAAGCTGGTCCAGTTCGTCAAGGGAAAGTCCTTTCAGGTCCTGTGGGGAACGGATTGTTGGCAGTAAACGAGGCATGATGAATGATGAAAACCAGCGTAAAACGCGCAAAAAACAGGAAATTGAAAAAACGCAGGAAAATCAGTCGGGGAAACCGCTTTTCGGAAAGCACAGATTTCCCCGGCTCTCCGTCTGACCGCAGTCTCCCCTTCCGGCCTCCTTAAACTCCAGGCTCTTCTGCGTCGGCACCCATTTGGAGATCCGCCTCCGATTCTGTCGGCGTGCCGGCAGAAGCCGGATTTCCGGCTTTTTCGGCAACATCTGCTTTCACGACCGATTCTCCGTCAGCGGAGGATGCCGTCTCTTCTGCATCCATTCGCCTGCGCTGTGCCGGAGGACCAAGGATCTCCTCGATCTGACGCTCATCCAGTTCTTCGCGGATCACCAGAGCCTGTGCCAGCGCGTCGAGCAAATTGCGGTTTTCCGTCAACAGATTCTGCACCTGAAGAGACGTTTCGTTCAGGATCCGCATGATCTCTTCGTCGATCACCTGCGCGGTCTTTTCGCTGAAATTGCGCAGCCGGGCAAGCTCTCGGCCAAGGAACGGATGCTCATCTCCGGTCTTAAACGCAGCGGGACCAAGACGGGAACTCATTCCCCAAGCCGCCACCATTTTGTGCGCAAGCCCGGTCGCCCGTTCCAGATCGTTTGCCGCACCGGCGTTCAGCTCGTTGAAGACGAGTTTCTCCGCTTCGCGTCCGCCAAGCATCATCTTGAGTTTTGCGAGGATCTCATCCTGTGAGTACATCATCCGGTCCTCATCCGGCATCGACCACGTGACGCCGAGCGCACGGCCTCGCGGAATGACCGAGACCTTCCGCACGCGATCGCATTCCGGGATCAGCCAGCCGACGAGCGCGTGTCCTGCTTCATGGTATGAGGTCTTCTCTTTATCTTCTGCGCTAATGACTTCTTCACGCTTTGCCCCCATGAGGATCTTGTCGACGGCATAGTAGAAGTCACTCATGCTGACGTTTTCCCGATCAAATCGGCACGCCCAAAGTGCAGCTTCATTCACGATGTTCCGAATGTCTGCCCCCGTCAGCCCCGTCGTCATCGCGGCAAGACGGTCAAAATCCACATCTTTGTTCAGCGGAACTTTTTTAGTGTGGACCTGGAAAAGCTGAATACGGTCTTTCTGTACCGGACGGTCCACCGTGACGTGACGGTCAAAGCGTCCAGGACGCAGAAGCGCGGGGTCAAGAACATCCGGACGGTTCGTTGCCGCGATGACGATGACGACGTCCGACGTGGAGAAACCATCCATTTCGCTCAGGATCTGATTGAGCGTCTGCTCCCGTTCATCATTTCCGCCGCCGGTACCGGCACCGCGCTCACGTCCTACCGAGTCGATCTCATCGATGAAGAGGATCGACGGCGCATTGTTCCGCGCGACGTCAAACATATCGCGCACACGGCTCGCACCGACGCCGACGAAAAGCTGAATGAATTCCGACGCATTGATCGAATAGAACGGGACTCCCGCTTCACCGGCGATCGCCCGCGCAAGGAGCGTCTTTCCGGTACCGGGCGGGCCGCACATCAGGACGCCCTTCGGGATCCGCGCACCAAGTTTCTCAAATTTCTTCGGATTTTTCAGGAAATCAACGATCTCCGAAATGTCTTCCTTCACGGACTTCAGCCCCGCAACGTCCGCAAACGTGACGGAATCTTCGCCCCCCTGGAAACGTTTCGCCGGACTCTTTCCAAATCCGAACATCTGTCCGCCGCCGAGTTCTTCACGCGTTTTCCGGAAATGCATCCAGAAACTCACCATCATAAAAAGAACCAGCAGACTGATGGCCAGCATCACGTACTCGGCGAATCTGGGAGATTCTTTCACCTCGTATTTTTTGCCGACACGCTCTCGGATCTTGCAGTCCAGCTCTCCTCCGGCTTCAAGAAGCGACGGCAGCATCGTAGTGAAGCGTTTCGGAAGGCGTTTCCGCTCCGCGTTTTTCGCCTTCTTCAGACCGTTTCCCTCACCTTTTGCTCCGTTTACTCCATTTACGTTCTTTGCTCCACGATCATCGCCCGCAGTCTGTTCGGAAGACGCATCGGTACCGGAAGACAAAGTGCCTGCCGTACCGGAAACCACCGGAGAGGAACCGCCAGAAACCACTTTATCTCCAGCGGGATCCTTTGCGGTCAAACCTTCAGAAGCGGGCGTTTCCACGGCCGTTCCTGCCGCATTCTGTTTTTCTGCCAAGGTCGGATCCGCAGCTGAAACAGGATCTTCTACCGGGGAGGGAAGAGGTTCCGTACTGCCGGTTTCGATCCCAGACGTTTCGGGAAGATCTGCAGCTGAAGCACCTTCCGCCTTTTTTTCAGGCAGAAGAGCAGGGGCCGTCTCATTTTTCGCACCCGAGGCAGACGGACTCTTTTTCTTCTTCGCCTCATCCGTCTCCGGCTCCGGAGCATACGGTTCCGTCCGGAATTCGCCCGAAACGCGGTTTGCGTTCACGACGACCTTCTCCAAATTGTCCGCTTCCAGCTGTTCCAGGAAAAAGCCGTAGCTGATCTGCGCAGACGGATTCGTTTTGTTCATGAACCACCACGCCAAAACACCCGCGAGAAAGAGAACGAGCAGGATGCGAATCGGATTCATCGCCGGATTCTCTCCAGAATTCATCATGGAGCCGGACGAACCGCCGTGAATTTCCTTCCGGACGTCAAAGACCGGTTTTGTTTTGGGTTTTTCGTTTTCCGCAGGTTTCCCGTCGTTTCCTTCGGGTTTTTCCGAAGAGGTCTCATCGGATCCCGACGAAACAGAGGCGGAACCTTTGGGCTTCTCCGAAGACGACGCACTGCCGGGAAGATCCCCTTCTTCCCGAAATGCCGCGGAACTATTGGAATTACCGTCCGCCGACAGCAAATTTTCTTTTTCGTTAAATTTTTCAGGTTCTGTCATGGAAAGTCTGAATTCTAAAATATTTTAAATGGAATGGATGTTTTCGATCTGAAAAGGCCGATCTTCAAGGAAAAGCGTTTACCAGCATTTTCTGTTCCTTTTCTTTTCTTCTTTTACGGATCGGTCACGAATGGGCCGCAATACCGCCCACTGTACCAGCCGCATCAGCAAAAGAAAAACGGAAAGAGGAAAAGCTGTTTTCCGCTGAAAGCACAAAATACTTACTCTCATTCTCTATTTTACCCCATATTTCCATTTATGTAAAGTGCCTGCGGGCTTTAAAAATCAAGAAATTCGAAATCTTTTCCAAAAAAAACCATTTTTTTGCCCCTGATTCCCTTGACAGAATGGCTTTTCAG
>CAZRGJ010000341.1:0-3787 GCA_964599445.1 uncultured Planctomycetaceae bacterium
AGGGTCGCGAGGACCGTCACCGGCGTGGAAAGGAACGTACTGAACACGACGCCGTAGATCGTCACCAGGATCATCTGGAACCAGATCCCAAGGTACCCCTTGAAGAAGTTCCACGCGAACGGTGCGTCTCGGTGACGCAGGTACATATCGGGCTTCGCCGCGCCGAAATACTGCCCGCGCTCCAGACACTTCACCCAGACTTCCATCACGTTCTTCCGTTTGATCTCCCGGCCCTGCGCGTCAAACTGGCTCGATTCCGGAGCCACAAAGTCCGCAAAAAGGTCGAATTCTGCACGGCTCGCACCGCCGACATTGAGCTGCTCTTCCGGAGGATACGACGTCAGCTCGCCGCCCTGTCTGGCGATCTTCACCGCAACGGCACTCGCACGGGACGCACTCGCCCCATTCGGATTGCGGTGCCCCGATTTCAGATTCATTTTGTCCGCACTGATGTTGATCATGCGCGGCACGCGGAAAACCGATTTTCCGCTTTCGTTCGACTGGAAGATCTCCACCTCAAGCATCAGCCCAGTCTCGGGATTCCGGATGTAGAAACCGCCGATGATCTGCCGGGCGATCTGCCCTTTGTGGGTACGGAAAACTTCCTGCGTGAACTCAAACTGAAGTGCTCCGTCAACGAGCGCGGACGGCGTGATGTTGTCGAACTGCCAGATGAAGGCAGCGTCCGTATTTCCCGCAATAAAACTGCGGTACTCCCACTCGTCGCCGACGTTCACGCCCTTTTCCGAAACGATCCCGCGCTGGTCCAGGTACCCGATGTCGCCGTACTGCACGACCCGCGCACGGTACATTTCGATCGGCGGTCCAAGCTCAAAGTGCCGGCTTCCGTCCGGACGCTCCGTCATGCGGATCTCATGCGTATGGTCCCGATTCGGCGTGAGGTACGGAACACGATTCTCTTTGTCGAACACGATCTTGTGGCTGTGGTCGCGCGCCGTCGTCGTCTGCCCACGTTCCAGAAGCGGGTTTTTGTCATCCAGACGCAGTTCCTCCTGCACCGTGTGCGTGTGCGCCTGCCCGCGGATCACGAATCCGTAGCTCACCAGCCCCATCGGGACGAGCAGTGCCGTTCCCAGAAGCGCAAATCCGAAAATGCGTCCCAAAACCACCTCCGAGATCCGGACCGGCTTGGTCACTATCGTGTGGATCGTCTTTTTCTGGAAATCCGCAGGAAGACTGAATGCCGTGAGCAAAAGCATCAGCACGATCGTCAGATACGCCGTCGTGTTGAAAATAAAACTGACGTACAGCTGGGCCGGATGGGGACTCGTGGGGTCAAGAAACATTCCGGCAAACAGAACGATCAGGACAAAAATAATGAACACGACGACCACCTTGCGGCGCAGTGCTTCCTTGAACGTCAGCATCCCCAGCGCACCGACACGCTTTCCGGAGACCGCGAAAACGTCCGCGAGCGTCTGACGCGCCGTCTTCTTCACCAGACGAAACGCATTCCCCGGCCCGATGCGCAGGCTGGAAAAAAGCATTCCCAGAAATCCGAGCAGGAGGAAGAACACACAGACCGCCATCCCCCATTCCAGGAATGCAGACGGAAACCACGCAAAAATACTCGGTACATTTTCCTCAATTACCATGCGATCAACCTCCGTTCGACGGGTCAGCAGATGTGGCGGCCCCCTCCTCCGAAGGAACCGAAACGGCATTTCCTGCACCATGAGCGCGGCGTCCAGGATGGAGACGGCTCTCTTCCACGATGCGCAGGAAAAGATCTTCCAGCGTCGTCCGCGTGTTTCCGACCGACTTCACCTCACCGCCGTACTTCTTCACGACCTCGCGGATCTCTTCCACCGCCGCGTCCGGAAGCGTGCTCGTCTGAATGTCCGTCGTGTCCTTCACTGTCAGGAGACTGTCCACCCTGCCGATCTCTTTCAGCTCGCCCTGGAAGAGGATCCCGATCCGGTCGCAGACATCCTGAACGTCCGCAAGAAGGTGGCTGCACATCAGGACCGTCTTCCCCTGACGCTTCAGATCCAGGATCAGATCCTTCATGTCGCGCGTCCCGATCGGATCCAGACCCGACGTCGGTTCGTCCAGGATCACGACCTCCGGATCGTTGATCAACGCCTGCGCCAGACCAACTCGCCGGACCATCCCCTTCGAGTACTCCTTCAGCTGACGCTTCTTCGCGTAACCAAGACCCACCATCTCGATCAGGTCATTCGCACGCTGACGACGGACCGCCGCCGGAATGTGGAAGAGCTTCCCATAAAAATCCAGGATCTCTTCCGCCGTCAGAAACCGGTAAAGATACGATTCCTCCGGCAGATATCCGATCCGCTCGTTCCTGCGGACGTCGCTGGCATTTCTGCCAAAGATCAGCGCCTCACCCTCACTCGGGAAAAGAAGCCCCAGCAAAAGTTTGATCGTCGTGGTCTTTCCCGATCCGTTCGGACCCAAAAGACCAAAAATCTCTCCCCGGTTGATCTCCAGGTCCAAAGACTTCAGCGCGTGGACCTTTCGGCGTCCCCAAAAGTCACGGTAAATTTTCGTCAGGTTTCTCGTTTCTACTACGACTTCAGACATAAAATTCCTCTTTATGTGTCGGTTTCCTTTTTATGTATCGCGTTTGCCCTCTTCCGGATCCGCAGAGATCCTCCGCAGGATCTGCCGGAATCCCAATCTGCCGGAGTTCGATTTCCCCAGGAAAAACACCCCGGATCAACGCTCTCTGCATGGATCCTTTACGCACGAATCTTGCGTCCGGTTTCCTCATTCAGAGCAAAATATTTTTCTCATTATACACGGAATCGGCATTTTTTGGCAGGGGGATCCCGGGAAAAAACAGAAAATTTTCAGACTTTCACGATTTTCCTGCAAAAAGAGACGGTATCGACTCCGCAATACCGTCTCTTTCACCTTTTCTTCCAATTCCGAAATCCAGAATGGATCTCTTCAGAGATTTTCTTCCCAACGCTCCGGGAACTGCGGGTCCGGAAACTTCATTTTCCCTTCTCCGCCTGCGCCGCATGACGCTCCGCGACGATCTCTTTCATCCGTTTCCCAGGCACAAAGGATACGATCCACTTCTGCTGCGTCTGGATCTCCTCCCCGGTCCGGGGATTCATCGCACGGCGGGCTTTCCGTTCACGAACTTCCCAAACGCCAAAGTTCCGGATCTCAACGCGCCCCGATGTCGACAAAGCCTCGATGATCTCCTCAAAAAACTCATCCAAATAATTGGATGCCTGGATCCTGGAACATTCAAATTTCTGCACAAATAACTCAGCAAGATCCTTGCGCGTAACTGTTTTCATCTCTATGGAATTGCTTCGTCTGATTTTAATTTCTAAGTTTCATCTCTCATTTTTCAGAGACTGTCTGTTGCCTATTCATAATATACACAACAATACGAAAAAATGCAAGGGCCTCAATTCAAAAAATTTTAAAAAAATTAAAAATTTCACAAAAAAAAGGAGGCTTTTTTGTTTTTTAAATGTCAAATATCCAAAAAAGAGAAAAAATCCATTACGTTGTTCCAAAATCCAATTTTTTCAAAAAAGAAACTTTTTCAATTTCCAAAATTTCATACATCCCCCACAAATCATGCCGAACGCAGCGAGAGAGGGGAGTACGGCGTTACGGTACGCTTATGCACTTTTGCCGCTTTCACATCCGGCGATACTGGCAGTCAGGCCATTCGCCGAGAGGGAATGCGGGGGCTTTTAAAGATCGCCATCTCTGAAACCCGTACCAACTCCCGGCGAATGGCCTGCGGCCTGTATCGCCGAAAGAAAAAGCGGCAAAG
>CAZRGJ010000342.1:0-3780 GCA_964599445.1 uncultured Planctomycetaceae bacterium
TCTCCATCATACTAAAAATCTGCGAAAAGAAAAGCCCCCGGGGAGCAGATTTCAGGATTTTTTTGCTTTGACGGTTGATTTTTTGACGATTTGGAGTAAAATGATGAAACAGAGAAAACATTTTTGATTTTCCGCTCCTCAGAAACGCATGGGACGGAAAACGGAATGCCAAAACGGACTGGGAGACGGAACAGACTGGGAAACTGCGATATTCAGGTGGGGCCAGACCAGAAATCGGGGACAGCATGAAGAGAATGAATCTGCTTTTTATCGGCGGACGGCAAAGCGGGAAAACGACGCTCGCGGCACGGGCTTTCAATGAGGCGTTTTCCAATGTGCCGGATTGGATGAATTTGAAATTTTCCCTGCACAGCGAGACGGTACCGGGGGCTCTCGCCGGTAATTTTCAGGCTCTGGAAGACCGTGTGCCTCCAGGACCGATGCATGGACCGGATTTCAGTACTGTGTATATTCAGGCGCGGAAAAAACGGGTCTTCTGGTTTTTGATCCTCGTGGAAATGTTTCGCTGGCTCTTTCTCCGCAAGCCCATGACCGAAATTGGCGGCGTGATGCTCCAGGCTTCGGAAGTGAGTGTGGAAAATCCGGCTTTGGGAGAATGGCTTCTCGGGAATGCGGCAGGGAAAATGCCGCTGGGTGTCGTGCTGACGGTCGATCCGTTTGCGGTTGGAAAAACGTGCGAATCCCGCCATGCGCCGGATGTTGCCGCTGCCGTGGAGCGTCTTGTGGAGCGTTTCGAGCAGATCTATGTCGGGAATCCGGAAAAACGGCTTCCCGTTTCTGTGGCGGTCGTCGTGAACAAAGCGGAGAAATTTCCGCAGTTTCGGACCAACTCACTCCGGTATGTGGATCAGGCGACACTGCGTGCTTCAAGAAATGCGCTTGGAGACGCGGATGGAATGCTCGCCGATTCTTTTCTTCTCAATGAGATCCTGGAAAAACAGAGTGCCGAGATCCGTGAACTCATGGATCAATACGATGGGAATTTCGTGAATATTCTGCAGAATGAATTTCAAAACGTTCGCTTTTTCTGGTCGGGGTACCATGAAGAACACGGGAAAACGAATTTCTGCCGCATGATCAGCCCGCTTTTGCCGATCCTTTGGCTTCTTGGCGAACAGATGGAATTTTGAGAGATGGATCAGTTTCCCTATTTTCGGTTTTTGAAATAAAAATTGCGCGTTGGGTAAGAAAAACGCGCAATTCGGGAAATCCAGTTTGGGGAACGTGAGGAATCGTTTCGGAATGCGTCTGTCCAGCATGAACCAGTGCGGGGAAACCTGACGTGAAGGACCGGTTCTGGTTCACCGGTCTTTCACGCACGCTCGAAGGTCTCCTTTTCCGAAAACAGTTCCGGGAAGATCGTGTTCTACTTTGCGTAGCTTTCGTAGTTCTTCGCGACTTCCGCTTCCTCCGTGTTTCCATCATGGAAGTAGAGACGGTATTTGAACGTGACGGATCCGCCATTTTTCACCGTGAGGGAACCGTCCTGGATCTTGCCGCCGGTGAAATCACGCACACCAAACGGATTGGCGGCGAACAGACCGTAGGTCCGCACGTGCCAGTAGGTCGGGAAACGTTCACTCGTGGGATGGTTCATGATCGCCACGCCGCAGTTTTTGCCGTTGATGATGCCGGTGTAATCGACCCACGGAGACTGCTTGCCCCATGCTGCATCGTCGGTCAGACCTTCTGCATTCGTGATTTTTCCGCCCTGTTTCTTGTTGACTTCCAGAACTCCCGGTACTCGAACTCCCATCGTGCCTTCTTTCGTATCGCCGAATTTGACGTCGCCATGTGAGGCGATGAGCTTGAGTTCCAGATCCATCCAGGATCCGTGGGCATCTGCGCCGAATGTGCACGTGCGTTCTTCCGTCAGCAGGATCTGGTTGGTCGGCCGGACTTTCCAGAGATTCACGGAGGTGAAGGAGGGAGCTTCAAATTTGGTGAATTCCTGATGTTCGATCAGTCCGCTCGTTCTGGTGGGCTGTTCGTGCCAGAAATCGTATCCGTTCACGCTGCCGTGAGTGAACCAGACGGAGCGCTGGTGGATATGATCGTAGGAATCGAACGGGAAGCGTTTCGGATTCGGATCTTTCATCGGATAGTCGCGAGTCAGGCCATTGCCGTTGGGTGCATAGACCGGCCAGAAGATCGGTTTCATGCCGTACGAAAAATTGTACGTCGTGAAATGCTTGCCGTCAATGAGGACTTTCACGGCACCTTCATTCTTTTCAAATTTGACTTCTGCTGCGGAAAGATCCGCACACCAAATGCCTGCCAGCACCATTCCGGCGAGGAAAACTGTCTGAAAAATTCTTTTCATGGATGGACCTTTTTTCATTGAAAGGTAAATTTTAATGGAAAGTTAAGTACGGTGGACCGGGCACAAAATGGCGGCCTGGTCCCAATGTTTTGGGGTGCTTTAGTCCCGGTATCCGGAAAGTCGGTTTCCCTAAATGCGGGATCCCGCCAAATGCAGGGATCCGGCCAAATGCAGGGATCCGTTTGACGCAGGCAATTATTTCACGAGCTGCGCATTCGCGAAAGCTGTGTGGTCGGACAGATTGCCTTCTTCGCCAAAATCAACGAGGATCGTGAGTCTGCGTGCGCCGGAAATATCCAGCGAGAGCGGTTTTGGCGCGTCTTTTCCCGTGATGGTCTCCCGGAAAAGGAGCCGGTCATCTGCGAGGATCGAGATTTCTGCGGAACCGCCGGGACGAACGAGGTCGTCGATCCCCAGGAGTGTTTCGAATTTCCGAAATGCTCCCGGAAGGCGGAAAACCATTTGGGTACGTGAAGTCAATTCCAGACCTTTCGCGTATTCTTTTCCGGCCAGCCTGATCGCTTTTCCGGAAAACCCCTGGTTGATTCGCGGAGCATAGAATGCCTGAGCCGACCTAAAGATCCCGTTCTCTTCGGTTTGGAAATGGGAGGCGTTTCCTGAAATGGAATCGGAAGTGCCCGCAGTCTGGGTATTTGAATGCGCCAGAGCTGTCGTCAGGGGGAAGTAGGGCGTCCATTTTGTCGATTCTGCTTTCAGATCCGCAAGAAAAACGGTCCTCCCTTGCGTGAGATCCAGAGTCTGGAGCGTCCGGATCGGCAGCATGAGCGTGTGGCCGGCCGTCGTGAGACAGCGGATCGATGGGGCTTCTTCTGTACTCTGCGTTCTGCCGTCTGATCCCGAATCTGGAGAAACTGTTCTGCTGTTTTCCGGAAGAGTCAGGCTGGAAATGGAAAGTTCACTTCCGAATTCATCCGTCAGGATACCGAGAAGAGGCAGTTCATGAAGCGCGGAATCCGCCTGCTGCGTTTCAGGATCCTCGGAGGTTTTGCCTCGGGCTTCCGTGCCCTTGGAAGAAATGACAGAGGAAGGATGATCCGACGCAAACCGAATCGCGAAAATGTGCCGAAGGCGAACACTGATCGACTCGCCATCCTGCTCAAAACGCACGGCTTTGTCCGTCAGCTCCAGGATCGTGCCATAGTAGAAGTTCAGCTTTTCGTTGCGGAAAACGACAAGCAGATCCTCGTTTGTTTCCAGGTCCTGGATCTCTTCCCAATCGGCATCCAGGTCTTTATTTTGGCCAAGTCGGGAACCCTGAAACAGGATCTCCGGAATTTCTCCGCGTTTCACCGGGAACGTCTCGCCGCCTCCGGCCGGTGCCAGATGAAAGACGCCTTCCTGCAGCGTCACGGAACGGACCTTCAGGAGCGAGCTGCCAAGCATGACGTTTCGCAGTTCATCCATTCCGTTCCCGG
>CAZRGJ010000343.1:0-3776 GCA_964599445.1 uncultured Planctomycetaceae bacterium
CTTAGTACTCCAATCAGGAATTTCATCAAAAACATTCCGTTTACAGAAATCGAAAACACACCATTCCCCCTATATTCAGTATATTGCGAAATGAAAAAAAATCCAGATGTTTCCCCGGTCAATTTCAGAAAATTTGGCAAAAAAACGCCGTCTTCCGGAAATGAAAGACGGCGGAAAATGGTTTTGGGCTGAAGATCTGCTGAAAATCAGTCGTGGAACTTCAGCAGACGCGCGCTGTTGATGATGACGAACGCTTCGCCGAAATTGTGCAGGATCGCACTCGCCAGCGCGTTGATGAAGCCCATCGACGCAAGCCAGACGAAGAAGAACGTCATGGCCAGACCGACGATGATGTTGATGTGGATGGTCATCTGCGTCGCACGTGCCAGACGGATGGTCATCGGCAGACGGCGGAGGTCATTGGTCATGAGCGCAATGTCGGCACTCTGAAGCGCAATGTCGCTCGCCACAGCCCCCAGCGCGATCCCGACGTCACCGCTGGCCAGTGCCGGAGCGTCATTCACGCCGTCGCCGACCATCATGACGGAACGTCCCGCAGCCTTTTCCTGCGCCACGACGTCCAGTTTCTGCGACGGAAGCACTTCCGCGATGACCTGATCGACTTTCAGGAACCGTCCAATGTCCTCGGCCGTCGCGCGGCGGTCGCCCGTCAGAAGAACACTGCGTTCGATGCCCAGTTCACGGAGTTCATCCAGTGCCTCACACGCCTCCGGACGCGGTCGGTCCGCAAGCAGGAAGCAGCCGCCGACTTCTTTCCGGACGACGCCGTCTTCTTCCGCGATCGCACGGCCGAGCCACACGGTCGTTCCGATGAAGTTTTCCGGTACGAGCGCCTCACATTCCGCGACGTCGAAACCTTCTTCTTCCAGCCAGCCAAGGCGTCCAAGCCAGGTCGTTTCGGACGTTTCCTTCAGCAAAACGCCTTTTCCGGGAACTTCCTGGATCGCGGCGCTCGGCGGAGTGAGCATCGTGACGTCACGGTCCTGCGCAGCCTTCACGATCGCTTTGGACGCGGGGTGACGCGATCCGGACGCACAGCGGAGCGCCTCGACCATGAGATCTTTTTCGTTCTCCGCATCCTTCAGGACCATGCCGGAAAGCTGAAGATGCCCGATCGTGACCGTCCCCGTTTTGTCGAGGACCACGGTGTCGATCCCGGAAAGAGCTTCGAGGAATCGCGTGTTTTTGATGAGGATCCCGAGTTTCGACGCAGCCGCAAGAGCCGCGATCATGGCGGCAGGACCCGCGAGGACTAGTGCGCCGGGGCATCCGACCACCAGAACAGCCATGGCGCGGTCAATATCGCGCGTGAGGAAAAGGACGACGCCCGCGACGGTCAGAATGATCGGAATATAGTACGTCGCGTACTTTTCGATCAATTTCATGACCGGAGTCTTCGCATTTTCCGCTTCCTTGAGCAGTTCCATCACGCGCCCGATGGCGGTCTTTTCGCCCGTCTTGGTCACGCGGATCTTCAAAACGCCCGTCATGTTGACCGTACCGGCAAAGACGTTCTTGCCGACCGAAACGTCTTCCGGAAGCGATTCGCCCGTGATGGACGACTGGTCGATCGTCGAAATACCTTCCACGATCTCGCCGTCCGCCGCGATGATGTCGCCCGGACGCACGAGAAGCATGTCGTTCACCTTCAGTTCGCTCGGATCAACTTCCCGCTGAGAGCCGTCTTCACCGATGAGCGTCGCGTTTCGGGCCTGGAGCGTCTTGAGACCGTCGATGGCGGCCTGCGCACCAAGGATGCTTCGCTCTTCGAGGAAATGTCCGAGGTTCATGATGATCGGGATGAGCGTCGCGACGACAAACTGCTGGTTCATCATCGCCGCGAGCGTCGCGAGAGCCACGAGCTGTTCCGTCATGGCGTGTGCGTCCGCATCCCGGGTGAAGATGCCGTAAATGGAGGTCAGGAAGATCGGCGTCGCGACGATGAGCGAGGCGATGGCGATGATGAGATTCCCCACCACTTCCATCTCAAAGATCTTCCACTCGACCAGCCCCACGACCAGAAGCCCGCCCGCGAGCATTGCCGAGCCGAGCTGGATCACGATCCGGATCCGTTCCATCAGCGTCAGCGGAACTTCCAGATCATGGATCCGGTTGGAAAGGGGATTCACCAGATTCTGTGTACTCATTCTTCACCCTCCTGTTCATCCTGGAGCACCACGCGGGAATTCGCAGGCACGAATTTCAATTCGCCGACATTCGTCCAGACGTTTTCCATCGTATTCAGATACTCACGCTGCCAGACATAATCGGGAGCATCGATGAATTCACGCAGTTTCGGAAGATACTCAAGCACTTCCTTCCGCGTGTTGGCGAGGACCTGCTGACGGTAGATCTCCGCATTGTTCCGGAGCTGGATCGCCTGCGTTTCCGCTTCGGTCCGCATACTGTTCGCCTGTTTCAGAGCCTCATCCAGCGCGACCTGGACCGCAATGTCCGCCGTCTGTTTGTTTTCGAAATCGGCCTTCACGTGGCGGAGGTGGTGCACGTCCACAAAATCCACGTTGCTGATCCGGATGGCGCTCTTTCCCGTTTCCGGATTCCCGGTCCGGTCAAGCCGGCTCTGGAGGTTTTTCGCGACGACTTCGTCAAGCGTTTCTTTCCGCATTTCCGTCACCGTCTGCTCTTTGCCGTCAGCGAGTACCGTAACGGTCACGGGGACCTCGCGGTTCATGTGCTGGACTTCATCAAATTTCCACGATGCGATGCACTCCGTCAGCGACGCGACGGTCATGGCGTCGATCATGTCTTTCGGGTCGATCATGTTGAATTCGTATTCAACGGGGTCCGAAATATAGTACTTCACGACGACCTTGACCTGAATGACGTCGTTTTCCGCCGTCAGACAGTACCCTTCGATCGTCGGATCGATCTCGTCGTTCCACTCTTTATCGTCAAGCGCAGCCCAGACGTTGGTGACTTCGTGCTGCTGTTCCTGCGTGTTGGGAAGGAGGATGAGCTGGTCGATCGGATACGGAAACGCAAGAACGAACCCCGGCTCGCGGATCTCCTGACCGGGACCGACCGGAACGAGTTTTCCAAAGCGCGTCAGGATACCGATATGCGTCGGCTGGACTTTCGCCAGTCCCGAGACCAGAAAGAGGATCACGAGGACGAGCACCATCCAGCGAAAGACTTTCATCCCGGATTCGATTCCCTGGAAGAGGACTTTTCCTGGTTTTTTCTGTGCCATGATAGTATTTCCAATTTGGATTCAAATTTAATTTTTCAGTCATGCCGTCCCGAAAAAGGAACGGTCCCGGAAGGAATCAGCTGCCCAGGATCGTCTGGATCCCGCCGCCCTGTGCAGGTGCTGCCGGAGCCGGAGCGGGAGTTACCGGAGCGGGAGTTTCTGCCGGAGCAGGAACAGCCGCGGGAATCACAGCCGGAACCGCGTTTTCAGCCGGAGCATCATTCTTTTCCGTTTCCTGACGGAGCAGGTTCTCGACCGCCTGGATGTTTTCCTGCGTCGCCGTCGTGGTTTTCGTCCATTTCGGCATTTCAAACAGCGGACGGAAGACATTATTGTCGTGCTTGAGGACCAGCGTCGTACGCGCGCTGATCGTCTTCCGGATCGTGCTCATCGTTTTCCAGAACTCGTAGAATTCCGGTTCCAGTTCATGCACGCGGGCCGTGATGGTCATCGCCTCATTGTCCGCCTGCTGCGTGATCTTCGTCGCGTCTTCGATCCCCTGGGAAATGATCTTCTGCGCATCGACTTCCCCCTGCTTCGTGAT
>CAZRGJ010000344.1:0-3761 GCA_964599445.1 uncultured Planctomycetaceae bacterium
CGCTTTCATCCAAATTGCACTTGTTCGCGAATTTCTGCGAAAAAGTGTGAACACGTCCTAGGGAAAATGAAAAAACACGCCAACAGGAAACACGATAGGGAAAAAAATGAAAAAAATCTCCGGATTTACGCTCGTTGAGCTTCTGGTCGTCATCGCGATCATCGGAATGCTGGTCGGTCTTCTGCTTCCGGCAGTCCAGCAGGCACGGGCAGCAGCACGGGCGATGCAGTGCAAGAACAATCTGAAGCAGATCTCGATCGCGATGCTGAATCACGAAACGAACCAGCGTTCTCTGCCTGCGGGCGTCGGCGTCTATATCGACAGTACGGCACCGGATAATTGGGTACGCCGCACGTGGTTCTGGAATACGCTGCCGTACGTGGAACAGGGGGCACTTTACGCACAGATCCAGGCGCACTACTACGCGGATAAACGCACGGGATCCTACGACTACACGAACCTCCCGGGGAAGGAAGTCATCGTACCGTCTTTCATCTGTCCGGACGAAATCGTTCGCTCGAAAACGAGCAACGGCTCGGGTTCCAATAATCAGCAGGGATTCCACGGCAACTACATGGGGAACGGCGGAAACACGTACTTCAACGAAGGCGGACCGGAGCAAAGCGCGAAGCTCAACGGCGTTTTTCCGGCAGTCAAGGGGATCACGCTCTCTACCATTCGGGATGGACTTTCCAACACGCTCTTCTTCAGCGAGATCCTTCTCGTGGAAGACGGCACGGTCGGATCCGGAAAAGAAGACGTTCGCGGACGGTACTATAATGGGCGGCATGCCGGCGTACATTTCTCCACGCTCTACCAGCCGAACACCCGACAGCCGGACCGGCACAATTACTGCGTCAGTACGGAGACCTCACCGGGAACTTCCACGGGAACCAACGTCGTCGTTTCGGCTCGGTCTTTCCATACGGGTGGCGTTCATGCGTCCAGCTGCGATGGTTCCGTCAAGTTCGTCGCCAATGGCGTAGACCTTGAAATCTGGCACGCGGTCGGAAGCAGAAACGGCAATGAGACGGACGGAGGACTCGAGTAAATATTTTGAAATTCTGCCGTTCCAAAAGAGTTCAGGAACGATCCAGAAACGACTCCCGGATGATTCCGGGGATTCCGCAGACAGAAAAGAAAAGGAAAAGAAAAGATGAAAAAATGGCTGATTTTGGGTCTCGTCCTGCTCGCAGGCTGTGGCGGAAATGAGGAAAAGCGGTTCACCGTCACGGGAAATGTCTCGTATGCCGGGAAACCGGTCGAGACCGGCTCGATCTCATTCGTTCCGTCCGACCCGGCACTTTCGCCGGATGGTGCTCCCATTGAGAACGGCGCGTACACCTGTGCGGTGCGTCCCGGAAAAATGAAAGTCCAGATCACCGGCTCGAAGCGCGTGAAGCCGAAAAAAGGAGACGATCCGAATCTTGAACTCTACGAGGACTACATTCCGGCAAAATTCAATCTGGAATCCGCGCTGGAAGTTGAAGTGTCGGCAAACATGACGAAAGATTTCGACCTGAAGTAGTCTTTCCTGCCTCAAAAACGGAAAGCCGGGCCGAGTAGTCCGGCTTTTTTTAAGTTCCTCCAGCAGAGAGTACCAATTCCACCACGGAGAACATCGAAACACATAGACACCGGAACATCAAAAAGCCCTTCCTTCCAGGAGGCCGCGAGCCGCGGCGGGCGGACTGCGCTTCCGCACACAGGCATGAACCCGTTCCCGTTGGTCACTGGCGCGGACGCGCACTCAAAAAGCCCCTTGTATAATACGAATTCAGATTCAAGACCTTGCAAGGGGCTTCTTGAGATCAGCCTCCCCTTTTAGGGGAGGGAGACCGCCAAAGGCGGTGGAAGGGTTTCGCGCCTTTTTTTACGGACTTGAGGTTTCCGGAAGGTCTGCCCCCCCCCCGTCAGCCCTTCGGTCTACCACCCCTCTTGGGAGGAGGGGCTTCTTGCGTGCGCGTCCGCGCATTCAGCCTCCCCTCTTAGGGGAGGGGACCGCCGTAGGCGGTGGAAGGTTTTGCGGTATTTTTGACGGACGTGGGATTTCCGAAGAGTTCCCCAAACCACCCCTCCTGAGAGGAGGGGATGCTTGTATGCCTCCCCTAAAAGGGGAGGTTGAATGCGCGGACTTGCTTTCAAAAACGGAGCGGCCTGCTAGCCGAGTTTTCTATGCTATCGCGCGGGAGTGCCATTCGCTGCCGGTCGCACAGGCCCAAAAAGAAACCAAATTCACGAATCGATTTTAAAATCAAAATTCATCTTCATGTTTTTCTGCGACTCTTCTGTACCCTCCGTGGTAAAAATCGGACCTGGTTCGGTACACACATGCCGGAAGAGCCATTTTCGGAATATCCGTCCCAGACAGATGAAAGAAAATCTACCCATCCGAGCGAATATTTATGTATTCCGCTTCAGTTCATACGCCTTCAAAGATGAAGCGCCTTGACCGACGGGGCGAACTGTCCATTTCAAACGGAGAGATACCATATTGGGTTTTGTATTCATTGTCGAGCCGTGAGAAATCCTCCTGAATTTCCTCGAGCCATTTTCTGTCGGCAGAGGAAAGTTCATTCAGACTGATCCGACGCTTTTCATCCTTGCCGACATCAAGAATGAGAACATCCGACGTGCCGTATTTCCCAGCTTCGATCGAGACGATCCTGCCCTTTATCCGTTTGGGGACGATTTTCGTTCCGCGTGAGGTCTTTATTTCCGTGGCCAAGAGCCATGTGCGTGTTTTTTTCAGTTCCTTTTTCATCTTCAAAAATGCCTGTGCGACCTTGAGCAGATCTTTCTGCTGCGGACTGAAAGAATCCAGCGGCACTTCGATCTCCTGGCCTTTCGGTTTCTGCAGGACGACGTTTCCCTTGCGGAGTTTCACATATTTCGCGAAGACCACTCCGTCCGGTGTCTCCCACTCCTGATAGAAGTGCGTTTTCCGAAGCTCGGCTTTTTTCTGGCGGATTTTTTCTTCCTTTTCCTCTTGACGCAGGCGTCTCTCTTCCGCCTCTCTTTCTTCTCTTTCCTGTTTCAGACGTGCAGCCTCCGCTTCCTGTTCCCTTTGACGGCGGGCTTCTTCTTCCTGTCTTTCTTTCATTTCTTTCGCTTCCCGCTCGAGAGTGTCCAGACTTTTGTACGTATCGCAGTCGATCGTCTGGAAGATCTCGCGTGTTTCGGAATCCAAAAGCGTGATCTTCGCATTTTTTACGACCAGCCCCTTACGGTAGAGCCAGCTGTCGTAGGGGTCGCTGATGGTCGGTTTATGAAAATCCGAGCAGCTGTAGATACCGGGTTTGTCGTTGCCCAATACTTCAAAATCGATTTGGAAGTGCACGGCAGCCTTTACGAATTCTTTCACTCGCCGGGCGGTCTCCGACGGCATTTTCTGCTCAATATTCCAGTTGCGCAGATCTTTGGATGCTGCGTTCAGGAAAAGGACCGTTTCCTCCACCTTTGTTTTGGTGACTTCGCGTTCGACTCCCAGTGCATTCGAGGCGGTGTATTTTTCAGACTTAAGGATCTCGGTGTCGATCTCCAGATAGAATCGCAGTTTGTCTTTCGTTGTGTAGTCTGTATTTTCCTTCAGTGCGATGAGGTACCTTCCCTTTTGTTCGTCTGCGTCATACCAAAAGGACACATCTGCGAGTTCCGCGCAATACATATGTTCCGGATCCTCATTGAGAAGCGGACAGGTTTTTATTAGGGCGTGTTCACACTTTTTCGCAGAAATTCGCGAACAAGTGCAATTGGGATGA